>CAZRAV010000010.1:0-12358 GCA_964598175.1 uncultured Candidatus Bathyarchaeia archaeon
ATTTGAGTACAAGCAATGGAGCCATAGAACTCGTCGTATCTCCATCTTCACAGATTGGATACGATCTGGATCTATCCACGAGTAACGCCGGCATAGATATTAGTCTTTCAAATCTGGATTACAGCCAAAACCAGAAGACGAACAAGGAAGCCAAAACAGAGGGTTTCAGTGGCCAAGCCGTGCAAATAACCATAAAAGCTAGTACTTCCAATAGCTCAATCGACGTTGACACATCCTAATCTTTTTGAGCCAAAAATTCGCGCCCGCAAGGCGGATATTATCGTTTCTTTTGGCCATGGCTGTATGAAGAACCACCAACCCAAGGACCATCACAAAGCTGCAACCCTAATTTGAGGAATACCCAAGCTACTGTCCCAAATCGAATGCAAGTAATTGACGATCGTCTACGGATGCCTTTCAAAGGTAAATCCTAAGCCAAGGTAAAATTGATTAGATCCTTATCCGTGTATACTTGAATATTAGCTGAACGATCTACAGCGTTCCCAAAGGAGAGTTATATCTTGAGGATTGTATTCTGCGAAAGAAAAAAAGAGGAGGTTATAGCTTTATGCTGAGGATGTTACGTTTCAACAGTAGATAGATGATGATCATAGACACAACGAGCTCTCCAGCCATGTAGCTTCCGTTATATACAGTTGAATAAAATACTGGTGTCATCCCTTCTGGTGTGAACATGTACCAGAAGACTATACCTGAAACCCAGTGACTGAGGAATCTACCGACTATTCCAATTACGACTCCCAGTGGAGGCAATCTTCTGAAAAACCCTGCAAGTCCAATACACGCAAACGGAAGCGGGTAATCAAGTAACACCTGTGCTGGGTTCAAGATATAGGGTTGTAAAGCTAATTGCACCATCCCATGGACTGCCCCTGTGAATATGCCTACTACAGGTCCTCTTCTAAAAGATATTAGAAAGAGGGGTACCATGCTCCCCAGGGTGATTGAGCCTCCGTATGGAAGTTGATATATCTTGATATTGCTTAGAACGGTCCCTAAAGCGACGGTTACTGCAACCTCAGCTAAAATCTTAACATCAATTTTTGTACTTTTCACCATCTTCCCTCCGCCAGCATTACCTCGCGCGCGCGAATAAGTAAATTTCATATTAGCCCATATATCGATTCAAACATAAACTTTTTAGCTTTACTGAATCACAACAAGTATAGTTGAATTAAAAGTCAACTAAATTTATATATGTTTTATCTTCGAAAAATAAAAAAGATTTAGTATTTAATTTTCATTGTATGCTGAAGACAGAAATCCCGAAAGCTACTATCCTACAATTTCACGCGCGGTGATCATTGGTGGATGACATGGATGTAACCCACGATAGTTCTCTGATAGAGAATAACCGTATTTTGAAATACCCCACCTATTGGACTATTGATACCTATCGCGCGCGATCCTCCTTCAGCTTTAACAGAAAAAGGTGAAATGGAATTATCTCGCCCACAAAAACGAATAAATAATACTTTATAAGGGTATACATGAGTGGTGAAAACCATTGTCTAACCTATCTGAGAATGAAGTTAAAAGTTTGTATGCGGACGGCGAAGCTTATGTCGTCCGTGCTTGGGAGCCACGGCGACCAGGCTATGAAAAACCTATCCTTGTCAAAGGCGAGGGAGTATATTTCTGGGATGCCAAAGGTAAACGCTACCTTGACTTTATCTCACAGCTGTTTAATGTACATATTGGCCTGAACAACCGCTATGTCATAGAGAAGGCTCAGGAGCAATTGAACGAACTAGCTTACGCGGCACCTAGCTACTTTAATGTGCCCCAGATAAAGCTGGCGAAGCGCCTGGCGCAGATCACCCCCGGTGATCTCTGCAAGACTTTCTTTGGTAACAGCGGAGCTGAGGCTAACGAGGCAGCCATCAAGTTAGCCCAGATATATAGGGGAGCCTCGAAGGTCATCAGCTTCTGGGACGCCTACCATGGCTCAACCTACGCGACCGTGAGTGTCGGTGGCAGCCAGAGGAACCGGCTTCCCGGTATCAGCCTCTTCGAGGAGTTCAAACATGTGCACTCACCGTACTGCTACCGCTGCCCCTTCTCAAAGACATACCCTGAATGCGACCTAAAATGTGCCGACTTTGTCCGTTACACCATTGAGAAGGAGGGAGAGAAACAGGTCGCAGCTTTCCTGGCCGAACCCATATGCAGCTGGGCCGGCCAGGTGGTTCCGCCCGATGGCTACTGGGAGAAGGTGCGCAAGATATGTGACGACACAGGGGTTCTCATGATCTTCGACGAGGTGATGACCGGCTTCGCCCGTACTGGCAAGATGTTCGCCTGCGAGCACTGGGGCGTGGTGCCCGACATGGAGACCTACGCCAAGGGGATAACAGCTGGTTACGTGCCTCTGGGGGCGACCATCATCAACAAGAAGCTGGCCGACTACTTCGAAGAAAAGATGTTCCCTCACAGCTACACCTATAGCGGCCATGCCCTCGCCTGCGCCACAAGCCTCGCCGTCCTCGACGTCTACAAAAAGGAGAAGCTAGCCGACAGAGCCGCGAAGATGGGGGACTACATGATGGACGAGCTCAGGGGTATGCAGGAGAGGATGCCGATAATAGGCGACATCCGAGGGAAGGGTCTCTTCATGGGCGCCGAGATTGTAGCGAATCCAGAGACCAAGGAAGAACTCGTGCCCAAGGGGTTGACACCTGAGCAGAAGCAGGACCCAGAGCACAACCCGATGGTCTACCTGGGCGATAAGTCGAAGGAGAAGGGACTCATCGTAGGCTCAAGCCCTGGTACCGGCATCGTCAGGATGATGCCCTACTTGATAATCACCGAGGAGCAAGTGGACGAAGGCCTGAAGCTCCTTGAAGAGACCATCCAAGACGTGGCTAAAAAATTTGACCTACCCAAAAAGAGCTAGCAACTACGCGCGCGATGGGCACTCACGGATCACGCGACAGTGAAGCATGCTAGAACATTTTTTATTGCATAGTTTTCCTTTTTTTCATTCAAAGGCATTTTCGATGCAAGAACGCGTTTTACTATTATATCTTTTCACTCTCATCGTCATGGAAGCTTATTATAAGAAACATTCAGATCATTTCAATAATGGAGGGCGAAGAATTGAGGGTTGATGGTTTCTCAAAGAGGCTCAGGGGGGAGGTGGCTCATATCTGGGAGAGGATCTTCGCACACCCCTTCCTCATCGAAATGGCTGGGGGTGACCTCCCCCTCGATAAATTCCGGTTCTACGTGAAACAGGACTACGCCTACCTGATAGAGTTCGCTCGCTGCTTAGGTATGGCCACCGCTAAGGTGGAGAATAGGGAGTTGATGCGCACCTTTGCGTCGCTCCTCAATGCCTGTCTCACAGTTGAGGTGGAGATGCTGGAAGGACTCGGCGAAAAGCTCGGGATTCCCATTGACCAGCTGAGGGAATCGGAGCTGTCTCCAACCAATCTGGCATATACTCGGCACCTCCTATGCGTCGCCTACGCCGGGACGGTGGGCGAGCTAATGGCCGCGATGCTACCGTGCATGTGGACATATCAAGAGATCGGAGAGAAGCTGGGCGGGGGCTCGGCTTTGAGGGAACACCCCATATATAAAGAGTGGCTCGCAACCTATAGGTCTCAGGAGTACATCGATCTGGTTGACTGGTACCAGAGCCTTGTGGATCGCTTCGCCTCGGAGTACGGCAACTCTGTGAAGGAGAAGATGAGGAGGCACTTCATCCTGAGCAGCAGATACGAGTACATGTTCTGGGATATGGCCTACAGAGAAGAAAACTGGCCTATCTAAACCGTTGGATAGACCACTATCTGTGTAAAAAACCCTTTACTAGTCTCTGTCAAACTCTCAAACCGGTCGAGTCGGCATAGGCGCGAACACCCTATACATCTAGACCTCGTTGTGGAGGTTTCGCATGCGCATGAATCAGCGAGAAATGATCTCCTTCGACGGGAAGGATTTCGTTTTTATAAACGGATTGTAAGAGAATTGTATGATCAATAGGGGGATCTTAAGGTTGGAAGAAAGAGTTCCCAGGGCACTGACTATAGCTGGCTCCGACTCCGGCGGAGGCGCGGGCGTGCAGGCCGATTTGAAGACGTTCGCCTCACTTGGAGTATACGGTATGAGCGCCATCACTTCAATAACCGCTCAAAACACGGTTGAGGTAAGAGCCGTCTTCGATCTACCCCCAGAGATGATCCGCGAGCAGATCAGGGCTGTCGTTGAGGATATCGGTGTTGACGCTGCTAAGACCGGGATGCTGCACACCGAGCCGATCATTTTTACCGTCGCTGAAGAACTTGGGAAACACCATTTTCCAGTTGTGGTAGATCCCGTGATGATAGCGAAGAGCGGCGCCAGACTTCTCGTGGAAGATGCCGTGGAGGCTCTGAAGATGAGGATCATTCCACTTGCCACCGTCTTGACGCCAAATCGATACGAGGCGGAGGCCTTATCGGGTTTGAGAATCGGGAATCTTGACGATGCTAAGAGGGCAGCTGAGAAAATCGCTGAACTCGGGGCCGAAGCCGTCTTGGTGAAGGGCGGTCACATTCCCGGTCAGACTGAGGCCGTCGACGTTCTGTTCACTGACGGAGCCTTCAAAACATACAGCGCCGAGTTCATCAAGACCGACACGGATCATGGTACTGGTTGCACCTTCTCGTCAGCGATAGCTGCCGAGTTAGCCAAGGGGAAGCCCATCGACCAAGCTGTGGAGACAGCTAAACAGTTCATCACGAAGGCGATAAAGTTCGGGATTCGCCTCGGAAAGGGGCACGGGCCCACAGACCCCATGGCCTGGCTTCAGAATAGGGCTGAAAAATACGTTGTTGTGGAGAATCTGCGCAGGGCTGTCGAACTCCTAGAATCCAGCATGTATGCGTTCAGACTTGTACCTGAGGTTCAGATGAACCTGGTGATGGCTCTGCCCCACGCCTCCGATCCATCGGAGGTTGCAGGAATACTGGGTAGAATAGTGAAGGTTGGAGAGGGGGTCAAGGCATCCTCCTGCCCTCGGTTTGGCGCATCACGGCATCTGGCGAGTGCTATCCTGACCGCCATGGAGGTGGACCCAAGATTCAAGGCTGCCATGAACATCAGATACTCGCCTCTGGCCATTGAAGTCTGCCGAGGGCTAGGCTTGAAGATATCCTCCTATGATCGAGGAGAAGAGCCCGAGAGCGTGAAGAAGATAGAGGGCGGCACAATCCCCTGGGGCACAAGGACTGCCATCGAAAAAATCGGCTGCGTCCCCGACGTAGTCTACCATCTCGGCGACTGGGGGAAGGAACCCATGATCTCCGTACTGGGTCGATCAGCCGTCGACGTCGTGGAGAAAGCTCTGAAAATCGCGGAGAGGCTGGGATAGCGGCTTCGATAGTGGCTTAATTGCTGGAATTTTGAACAGGGAATCCTCGACTGTAGCTTTCTTCAAACATAAGTTTAGATATTTAAGAGTCAATGCTCTGCTCGGATGTATTCCTTCAACAGCTTTATCGCGCAGAATTCGCCGCACATGGTACAGACCTCATCCATCTTCTTTGGAGACCTCCTTTCCCGGATTCTTCTGATCTTCTCGGGGTTCAGAGCCAGCCTGATCTGTTCCTTCCAGTCTAGGTTGGAACGGGCCTCCGAGATGTCGTAATCCCATTGCGCAGCGGTCTCCCTCCTTCTGACGAGGTCTGCGGCGTGGGCTGCAATCCTTGTGACTAGGACGCCTTCTCTGACGTCTTCGACATCGGGCAGCCCGATGTGCTCGGTGGGAGTCAGATAGCATAGAAAGTCGGCGCCGGACATGGCTGCCAACGCCCCTCCAATCGCTCCGACGATGTGGTCATAGCCGGGAGCCACATCCGTCACCAGCGGCCCCAGGACGTAGAAAGGCGCCCCCTTGCAGATGCTCTTCTCGAGCTTCACGTTGGCCTCTATCTGATCCAAGGGGATGTGCCCAGGGCCCTCAACCATGGCCTGGACTCCGGCCTTCCTGGCGCGTTCAACCAGCTCGCCTATGATGAGGAGCTCCTGGATCTGGGGGGCGTCGGTTGCATCGTGTATGCATCCGGGCCTCAGGCCGTCCCCGAGGCTGAGCGTTACGTCGTGCTCCTTCGCGATTTCGAGGAGGTGGTCGTAGTTCTTGTAGAGGGGGTTCTCCGCCTCATTATGCATGATCCATGCGGTTAGGAAGGTGCCTCCGCGGCTGACGATGCCCAGCAGGCGTTTCTGGCGGATGACGCTCGCAACGCTCTCGTTTGTGATTCCGCAGTGCACCGTTATGAAGTCCACTCCGTCCCTTGCATGTCTCTCTATGACGTTGAAGATGTCGTCCTCGGTCATGCTGACAATAGCTCCGTGCCTTTCCTGCGCCTCTATGGCGGCCTGATATATCGGCACCGTTCCGAGGGGGATCGACACCTCCTTCAGGATTCTTCTTCGTATTGCGTCTATGTCCCCGCCGGTGCTCAAGTCCATCAACGTGTCTGCGCCGGCCTCTACCGCCACCCTCGACTTCTCCAGCTCCTTATCGGCATCGCAGATGTCCCTCGAAGTCCCTACATTGGCGTTAACCTTGACCCGAAGGCCCACACCGATCCCCAGTGGTGTGGTCTCAACCCTCGCGGCGTTCTTCGTGATCACTATACGGCCTTCAGCTAGCCCTCGCATGATGAACTCCAAGGGCAGCCCTTCGCCCTTCGCGACGTATCTCATCTCTTCTGTCGGGACGCCCTTCTGGGCCGATTCCATCTGGGTCATCATTTTTCAAAACTCCAACTCAATCCGATTCGCTTCCGAACATGATGATCTGGGGAGAGTGGCCCTGGCTTCTGTCGGGCAGTTCTCAGAGACGTATCACGACCTCCATTCTAGTTGCTAGTTTCTCCATCAGCTCTTCCTCCCGCGCGGAGATTCCAGTTCCAAAATCGTCCTTCAGCTTCAGACCCACATATCCGTTTGCAACGACGGTGCCTGCCTTCTCAAGCGTGCTCCAGAGGCGCTCTAGGTTGCCGCGCTGAAGGTATATGGATACGTCGTTGAGGAATAGGATGCTTGTAGGGTTGGCGATGAATTGGTCGAGCAGCTTTTCGATCTCATTCTTGTTGTGATCTGCAAGATTTATGAGGTCCTGGGTGTTCTTTGCGGACAGTCGGGGAGTCCTGATGTCGTCAACCCCGAGGTGGCGTACTTCCCAGTCCTGTGAATTCATCATTACCCCTCCCACAGACAGTCCTCTTATGGTGGCGGCGCGAGGAGCCATCTCCATTACCGTGATACTGTGGCCATATCCCTTCTCAACGGCCTCCGAGAGGAGGCGCCTGGTTAACGCTGTCTTTCCGGAGCCTACGTCCCCGATGATGAGGACCCTCTTGCCAAGAGCCTTACTGAACGAAATACTTGTCATATCCGATTCCACGCAATGCTTTTAGGATGATGAACCCAAGCGCCGACCCTGGGATGCTGCTGGCAGCGAAGGCGATCCAGAAGAAGGACAGCGTCAATGCGTGCCCCTGCCAGGGAGCCACGAATAGCGCGCTTATGGAGGCTCCGATAACCACGGTGCCAAAAGGTTCTGTCAATGCGACATAGTCGGCGCTCTTCAAATACCGATGGAACAGCCCCACCACGAGAGCGCCAGGTATGCCACCTGGGAAGGCGTATACGGTTCCGAGGCCTAAGATGTTCCTGATGACCCCCGTCGCCATCGCCATGGAAGCGGCATACCACGGCCCTAGTAATACGCCTGCGATGCCGTTGATCATGTGCTGAGCTGGGAAACACTTGGTCGTACCCACGGGAATGAAGAATGGACTGAGGACGACCGTGACGGCAACCAAAACAGCTGAAAGCGCAATTCTCCTAGTGGAGAATGCGCCCATACTCTTTTTCATGTCGGAAACTCGAGATGACGTATTGAGGGAAAACCCTCTGCTACTATGAGTGAGTTTAAAATTCGATTCTCTTGACGTTTCGCGCATTAGTTTTTCCCTCCGCCAGCATTACCTGGATCAGGTTCAAAGGGTCGACTCTTATTGTCCTCTCAGCCAGGCAAGGGCCCAGCTCCCCTTCTCCTGAGGAATCTCGCTCAATGGATATAAAGATTGGCCTCGAAAAAATGTTGGGCTTCGAGGGACCGCTTGTGAATAGGCAGTCAAAACAAGGATTGAGATCAAGTTCGACAAGCCGGTAAGTGGCTTTGAGTCAAGAATCCACACCAACCTCTACGGGATGCCAGAGATAGGGAAGACGGTCTCCACCATGCAGTACCTATGGAAGGGGCTGAAGAACGGCAGGGTGATCTCGGAGGGCGTCCAGCTCCTCTAATCCCTCTTTCTTCCAACCTTCACTGGGATCACCCCAGCTCCTAGGCCGACCGAACCAAGCATGTCGCTCATCTTATTTCCGCGAGTCCCTCCATCTTCCAACTATTTCAGCCTCTCGCGTGCCCCGAGGAAGGGTGAGAACGGGCTCAGGCTTAAATATCGTCGCAAGTTAATTGAGAAGTGAAAAGGAATGGCTCCTCTCCCCACAACCGATCTATTGGTAGGCATAGGCGCCTTGGTCGTCGCCGCCGTTGCGATCTACATGTTCATCAGGGCCAGCGGAGGCGGCATGAAGGTGGAACGGGCCAAACCTGAGGAGGAGACCCTCGAGGAAGCCCCTTCGCCGCCTATCCAGCTAATTGCGACGGGAAGCAGGCCGCAGCTGCCCCAAGTTGAGCGGCATCTCAAGCAGTCCGACGTGGAGAGGGCCCGCAGCAGCCTCAGGACCCTCACCCTCCAGAGGGAGCTGCTCACCATGGTGCTGAAGCGGCTCTTTGAGGCGGAGGATGAGGGCGAGATCACCCGTGAGGAGCGCCTCCGTCTCTCCAGGGGCTACGAGGCCGAGATGAAGCAGCTCGGCGAGAATCTGAAGCAGGCGGAGCTCGTAGTCACCCTCAACGAACTCGAGTCCATCAGGGAAGACGTACTGAAGAAGTTCGAGTCGACGCTTAACGAGACCCAGGCGAGGATCGACGTCGTCCTCAAGGAGCTGAAGCTGGAGAGGCCGAAGAAGCCCCCAGCTGAGGTGCCACCCAAGAAGAAGCCCGAGAAGGAGGAGGCCGAAGAAGAGGAGGAGGAGAAGCCCCCGACCCCGAGGCGCCGAAGGTCAGAGGTCGACGAAAAGCTCGAGCAGCTCAGAAAGGAGGTCCTTAAGGAGCTGGAAGAGCTGGAGAAGCTCGAGATCGAGGCCTGAAGGGGCTCTCCTCATGAGTTGGATCGAGGCGGCAAAGAGACGCGCCGCTGAGAAAGCGGTCGAGCACGTCGAGAACTGCTCAATCGTCGGTCTGGGAAGCGGCAACACAGCCGCCCACGCGATAAGGATTCTCGGCGTACGCCTACGCAACAGCGAGCTAGAGGAGGTCTTTGGCGTCCCAACCAGCCATCAGGCCGCTGCTGAAGCCGTCAGCGCGGGCATCCCCCTGACAACCCTAGACGAGCATCCGGATCTTGATCTTGTGATAGACGGCGCCGACCAGATAGATGGGGCTTTGAACGTGATCAAGGGCGGTGGGGGGGCTCTGCTGCGTGAGAAGGTGGTTGCCTCGGCTTCAAGGTGCTGCATCATTGTCGCCGACGAGACAAAGCTGACTGCCCATCTGGGCGAGGGCTGCCGCCTCCCCGTCGAGGTTCTCCCCTTCGCCTTGCGGCCCGTCCTATGCAGGATGGGCGAGCTTGGAGCAGAAGTAGTGGTCCGCTCAGGGAGTGGAAAGCTGGGGCCTGTGGTAACGGACAACGGCAACCTCATCATCGACGCCGACTTCGGTGCCATTCCCGAGCCGATGAGGCTGGAGGCAGAGCTCAAGGCCATTCCCGGCGTCATCGAGACGGGGCTGTTCCTCGGGTACGCCGAAATAGCGTACATCGGCACCGAGGAAGGCGTTAGACGGCTCGAAGGGAAGCGTCAAAAGGCGGTTCCATAGAAACTTTCTAGATTATGTCCCCGCGCTACAGTGTTTACTTGTTCGTGGTTAATAACAATGGGGACGAAAGCATTAAACGCCTTTTAGACCAGAGGCTAAGTTGATTCAGATGAGCGAGTTCCAGAAGCAAAGGGCCATGAAGGCCATCGAGCTGATTAAGGAGGATGAAGTGGATGCTCTCATCCTCTTCCCCGGAGCCAACATCGCCTACTTCACGGGCTTCAACATAGGCCTCAGCGAACGCCTGGCAGCAGCCCTGATACCTGCCGACGGAGCCCCGATCTTCATAGTGAACGAGCTCGAAGCCGAACTCCGCGGCCAGAAACCCTGGTTCACCGAGACCGCAGTCTGGCATGAACACGAGGACCCCGTCAAGCTCCTCGCCGACACCATCACCGACAGGGGTTTGGCTTCGGCAACCATCGGCATCCCAGAGGAGGCTCCCTGGGGGTGGGTCAACCGACTCAAAAGGCTTCTACCCGATGTCACGTTCACGGACGTATCCAAGCAACTGGGCTACGTCAGAATGATCAAAACCGAACGGGAACTGAATTGGCATAGGAAAGCCTGCGTCATAACGGATAAGGCCATGGAGGAGGGATTCCAGCAGCTGCACACCGGCATGACTGAGAAGGAGCTACGGAGTGTCATCACCGCCGAGATGAACAGCCTGGGAGCAGGTGAAACCTTCTGCGATGTCAACTTCGCAGAGAAAGCCGCCCTCCCCCACGGAGAAACCTCAGACAGGGAGCTCAAACCCTGCGACGGCGTTTTGGTGGATATGGGATGTACGGTACACGGCTACTGGTCCGACCTCACCCGCACTATCTTCTATGGAGAACCATCTGACAGGCAGAGGGAGATACACTCCATCGTCTTGGAAGCAAACAGGGCGGCCTTCGCGGCCATAAAGCCGGGGACCACTTGTGAGTCTGTGGACATGGCCGCTAGAAAAGTCATCGAAGATGCGGGATACGGCGAGTACTTCATTCACCGCCTGGGACATGGCATCGGATTGCAGATCCACGAGCACCCATACATGGTTAAGAACAACAAGCAGAAGCTGGAGCCGGGCATGGTCTTCAGCAACGAGCCCGGCATATACATCGTCGGAGAATTGGGAGTCCGCATTGAGGACACCGTGGTCTGCACCCCTGAAGGCGCTGAGAGCCTCACCAAGATGAAGCGGGGGATCTCCGTCTATCCCGTGAAGGACTGACCGAGGCTCAGCCTAACCCCACTAGCTTCATAAATCCTCATTGGTTGGGAGCAAGTTCGCCCACGTTTAATACTTTCAATTTCGCACGCGCATCTGAACATGGAAGATCTTTATTGAGGAGGTTCTGGGGGACCGTTGAAGCCTATTTTAGGAGCTTGGCTTCGGCGAGCTTCTCCACGGCTCTGATGACGGCTTGGGTGCCCTTGTCCCTGAGCCCCATGGCGTCTAGGCTCCGGAACATCTGGTAGACGACGCCTGTGCCGGTAAGCGGCATCTTGATCTCGTTAGCCGTCTCCATGATGAGCCTCAGGTCCTTCAGGTAGTCCTTCACCTTGAAGCCGGGCTCCAGATCCCCCTTCAGCAGCTTTGCCCCGTTGTTCGTGAGCTGCCAGCTACCTGCAGCGCCCCCCGACACGGCCGCAAAGGCCTTCTCCAGATCGACACCTGCCTTCGAGGCGAACATCAACCCCTCGGCCACGGCGAGCATATTGAGGCCGACGAGGATCTGGTTACAGAGCTTCACCGTCTGCCCCATGCCGTGGCCGCCGACGTGGGTGATGGTCTTCCCCATGGCCTGGAATATGGGGAGGCACTCCTTGAAGGCCTCGGCGTCGCCGCCGATCATGATGCTCAGAGTCCCCTTCCGGGCGCCTATGTCTCCGCCGCTCACGGGGGCGTCCAACATACGCACCCCCTTCTTGGCGAGCTCCGATGCGATGCGTCTGGTAACAGCGGGCGAGATGGTGCTCATATCGATAACGACGGTCCCCGGTTTGGCCCCGTGGATGACGCCTCTGGGCCCGAGCAGCACCTCCTCCACATCCGAGGAGTCCGTGACGATGTCGATGACGATGTCGGACCGCTCGGCCACCTCGATGGGGGAGTCGGCGCCCTCGGCGCCGGCTTCGAGGAGAGGCTTCATCTTCGATCGGGTCCGGTTCCAGACGGTCAGGGGGAAACCGGCCCCCAGCAGGTTCATGGACATGCCGCTGCCCATGAGACCTAGTCCTATGAACCCTACGCGCTTCACAAACTTCACCGATCCTATAATGTGCTTAGGGGTCTAAACCCTTTCGCCTCAGGAGGCGGACAGCTTTATCCTGAGGAGGTAGTGGCTGCCGGAGAGGCCCAGCAGGACGAGGGCGATGCCGAGGATGAGCATCGTCGTCGCC
>CAZRAV010000011.1:0-12085 GCA_964598175.1 uncultured Candidatus Bathyarchaeia archaeon
CCAACAGGAGCCTACCCCCTGCACCTCGGCTGCGAGGACCATGTTCTGCATCGCGATGGTCACGTCGACGACGCCCCACTTCTCCGAGACGGTGTCGTAGGGGAGGACAACTCCCACGATGGTGAAGGCCGACTCCCTGATGAAGTAGTTGAATCTCCCGGTGGACAGCTTCTCTTTAAGTTCGGGGTCGGTGACCACGATGAAATGCCAAGGCTGCCTGTTCCCCGCCGAGGGGGCCTGCCTCCCCGCCTCAAGTATCCTTTCGCGTACGTCGTCGGGTACGGGCTCCTTCTTGTAGCGCCTGATGCTCCTCCTCTTCAGGATCTTCTCAATACAAGACAAAGCGGATTCCTCCTCAAGGATCGAACGAGACAGAGATATAAGTTCTATCCATGGAGCACCTCCAACGCTTCGAGAAGGTTGCTGACCTCGTGGTCCGGCCTCTGATCGTGGTCGCTCGGCGTTGGCTCGCCCCTCCTGTTCACCCAGATGGTCATGATGCCCACGGCCCTCGCCGGGCTGATGTCGCTCATCGGGGTGTCACCTATGCTAACGGCCTTCTCAGGACGCGTACCAGCCTGTTCCAAGGCTATCTGGTAGTAGGCGGGCTCCGTCTTCAGGTGGCCGAGGGAGGCCTCGCTGAAGGCGTGGTCGAAGTATCGGGTTCCCGTGACTCTCTCTAGGGTCTCTGCTTTTTCCTTGGCGTATTTTCCCGTCGAGAGGCAGAGCCTCAGCCCCAGCCTCATCATCTCTTCGAGGGCGGGAATTGCGTCGTCGAAGTAGATGGGCTTCCTCCGGGCCTGTTCTGCTGCCTCCTCGAACCTTCGACAGATGAGCTCTGCAGCCTCGGGGTCGAAGGCCATGTGTAGGTGCTGGAATATGAGCCTGCAGTGGAACATCATGTCGTCGTGCCTCTCAGGGTAGCGGGTGTGGACGATGGCGCGATGGATGTCGTAGACGTAGATGCGGTAGAGTTCTCTGCCGCTGAGGCCGAGGATGCCGTCTAGGCTACGGATAAGGACTGCATCCCAGTCGTGGATGGTCCCATCGAAATCCATCAGGACGGTGCGGATCATCCTTTATCGATGGAGTCGACGGCTTTATTTATCCTACGCCCCACAATCCAGCAGGATGCCCCCGAGATGGAGGTCACCATCGGAAAGCATTTGCTGGAGGCGATGCTCGGCTTCGCCAATGAGCAGCACCCGTGCGAGTTTATACTCCTTCTCCGCGGACGATTTAGGCGTAACGTCCTTGCCGTCGAGGACTTCCTCGTGCCGCCTTTAGCGGTGGCAGGTAGTAGCTTCGCGGAGTTCCCGATGCATATGTTGCCCATCGATTTCTCCATCATCGGCACTGTCCACTCCCATCCTTCCGGTTCCCTTAAGCCATCGGTTGGCGACCTCAACAACTTCTATGGTCGCATCATGGTTATCCTCGCCTACCCCTACACGACGATGAGGGTTGCGGCCTTCAACGGCCGCGGGGAACGGGTCCCCCTCAGGGTTCTGGGCTGACTCCCGCAGTAAAGCTTCAAGATGTATATCCTTAACCCTGGGGAGACACAGCTGTGATGACTAAGAAGACGATCGAGGTGATGTGGGACTCCTTCACGTCGCTACATATTGTGAAAGCTGGAGCGGCGCGGCGAGCTTGACCCAGACCAGAACTTTGTCGATGAATGTATCTGGCGATGACATAACGACGCCGTGACAGTGGGTTGATTTCTCGGCTCTCAGCTTCACAGACTATGGAGAGGAAGATCCAGAACGCAGGGTAAGCCTCTTCGGTTGTGTTGAGAGATCATCTTCCGGGTTTTGCTCTTGGTTGGGTCATGATCTTGATTATATCTCTGTGTCTGAGGTTGTAGTCTTTGGGTAGACGCATTCCCGTTTTAGCGTCTATAGCCAGCACATAGGTCTCCGCCAGCCTGCTGTGCACGCTTCTGGCGAGGTCGAGGGGGGTCGAGTCGTCGGGCATGAGGAAGACGTCGGGGAGGACGTTTTGGTGGTGGTCCATGTAATGGTGCTCATCGCTAACCGGGTACACCATGTTCATCTTGAGCAGCTTTAAGACGACGGTGTTCAGGGCCTGCTGTATGCCGGTTCTCATCCACCTCGCCATGACCCTCTGCTCAACGTAGTCGAGAGCCCTTCTCTGCGCAGGCGTGAGCTTGTCTTCATCCACAATCCTGAATTTCTCCTGGCCTGGCGTGTATTGAAGCAACCCCATCTTCTCCGCCCTCCTCAAGGCCAACTCTGCTTCGGCGGAGCAGGCTGCGACCAAGCTGTGGCTGAAATACTTCGTCAGCATCTCCAGGTTATCTTCCGCCATGGGGAGGTCCATCTTGTTTGCGATGATGATGGTGGGCTTGATGAGGGGGAGCAGAGAAGCAGTGAATTGAAGCGTCTGGTCGAGGCCCCACTCTGGGAAGGGCACTTCCTCAAGCTCTGAGTTCTTCAGAGCCTGAACTACCTGGGGCAGCCTGGCTTTTATCCCTGAGAGGGCCATCGCCATCGCCTTTGGTGGGGATGAGGATGCGGCCTCTCGGATGATGAGCTGTCTATTGTGTGTGATGATGTCCGCGATCCACCTCTCGATCTCCATCTCGGTGTCAAGGAAATCCTGCACCGGGTTGCCACTCCCGGGTTGGGTTAGTTTGCCGTCGGCGTCGACCGACCCTGAGGCGTCGACCACATGGATGAGGGCGTCAGCCTGGCCGATGACGGAGAGAAACTTGTTGCCGAGCCCCCGACCCACCCAGGCGTCCTTCACCAGACCAGGTATGTCCAGGAACCTTACAGGGACGTATCGCCAGCCATCTATGCAGGCTGAGTTCAAGGGGTTGTCCTCGACGCCCAGCTCCTTACATACGCAGGCGTCGCAGACGTACGCCGTGCCGACGTTGGCCTCCTTGGTGGTGAAAGGGTAGGTGGATATCTCAGCGTTCAGCAGGGTAGCTGCGTTGAATAGCGTCGTCTTCCCGACGTTCGTCTTCCCGACGATCGCTATGGTCAACAACGAGGTTGTCTCCTGTATAATCATCCACAACGAACCAATAAGAATGCTATGATACTAGACGACACAACATCTCAAAATGGACTTAATACTTCAATAATCACGTATCTCGCACATTGTAGGCGTGAGTCTGCCCCATGATCTAAATCCATTGTTAAGATTGTTTCGCAAGAAGACGGATTGAATAACTAGTTTGAAATGATGAGGTGGAAGGCTCTCGGCTATGCCCTTTCTTATTCTCTAATTACGGAACAACTGCTTACAGATTCCATGGAGAAATTTGGGGCTAGAGAGAGGGGGCGTCTGGGTTTAGAATTGAAATACCTTATATCAAGCCACTTGATATAGCGGTTTCCAGCGGGGACGGATGCGGAGCAAATTCTTCATCGATCATGAGAGAATGATGAGGTGGCGATTAAAGCGAGGATCATCCTCTGCTATCCTTTATAAGTGAGGAGTAAGTCTCCTAGAGAATGAAATTGAGATCTTTCATTGGCTATGTAGCTGCAGCCGTTCTTGTCGGGGTCGGCTTGTTGTTCGCTTGGGCAGGCAGCGTCCGTATGGCGTCCACTCGTGTACCTGTGGGGCTGTTTATGGTCGCGGTGGGGATTGTCATAGTCTATCTTGTCCGGCGCCAGGCGCCGAGGGAGATTGTTCAACGGGTCGAGGTTTCAGGGAGGATGGCGGCTCAACAAATACAGTGTCCGAACTGCTCGGCTTCTCTGGACCTCGGTTCGATGGAGGTCGTGGGCGGCGTTCCCACGGTTGAATGCCCCTACTGCGGCAATAGTTTCGAGGTCACAGAGGAGCCGAAATGGTAGCCCGCAGGAAGATAGCTTTTCTGGTCTTATTGATCGTTATCCAGTCAATAACACTTTACCCGAAGGCATCCGCCCCTGTGAGGGCTCAGAACATCAGATTCCATCTCGAGCATCAGTATGCCAAGATCTGGGTGAACAAGGACGGATCGATTGATCTGCTCTATGATATCGAGATCGCTTGCGACTCCGAAAGAATCAAAACTGTCTGGGTAGGGCAGCCTGTGGAAGATTTCACCTTAGGTGAGGCCTTCGACGAGGAGGGGAACGTCCTCAAGATATCCAAGGATTTTGAGGAGGGCTTCGATGTCAAGGTAGAGTTCAGCTTCCCCATCCCTGCCGGCGAGAGCCTCAGGTTCAATCTCACGACGAACGTTCAGAAGATGGTCTGGCTGGACGAGGAAAACCCTGGGAATGTGGGTCTGATATTCGTCCCTACTTGGTGGGGCGAGGTTGTGAAGGAGCTCAGGGTTCTCATCGTGCTTCCCGAGGGCGCCATCGTCGAGCAGGTGAGGAACACCCCGGACTGGGACAACACCTTCACCGAGGAGCAGACTGGAAGGCTCGCCCTCTACTGGGAGCGCTCGGACCTCAAACCTAACGAGCGGTTCACAGTAGGAGTCTCCTTCCCCAAGGAGCTCGTAGACAGATACGAGGTCCCCCAGAAAGGAAAGAAGGGGCCTCTCACAGGCCTAATCCTGCGCATCTTCTTTCCGATAATTGCTGTGGTCGTGGTTATCGGCGGTCTGGTCTCTGTCCAGAGAAGAGCGAAGAAGCGGAATTATCGAAAGCCGGGGATGAGAATTGAGACATTGGGCGCCAGGAGGGGGCTGACCGCCGTCGAGGCGGCCTGGCTGCTGGGCCTCGGCCCGGTTAAACTGGTTGTCGCCATGCTCTACAGCCTGCTGAGGAAGCGCGCCGTCTGGGTCAGGGAGCGCGAGCCGAAGTTCATGTTGGAGATTCAGCCCGAGTTCCAAGACGGCACGGGCACCCAGAAGACGCCGCTCCGATACTATGAACACCGCTTCCTCCGCTCCATCAGGGACGATGGGACGCTCAACGAAGACGGACTTGTAGGGGCTGTGAGGCTCGTTCGAGACACCGTCGAGCAGAAGATGCGCGGCTACAACCGTAGGGATACAATCCAGTATTACAGAAAGATCGTCGACGAGGCTTGGAGCCAGGTGGAGCAGGCTGGCACGCCAGAGCTGATGTCAGAGGCCTTCGACGAGAACCTGCTCTGGCTATACATGGACGGCGAGTTTGAAAGCAAGGTAAAAGATGCCATGGAGGACAGGATCTTCATTCCACACCACGACTGGTGGTGGTACTGGTGGTGGGCACGCCCCCATCCCGCTCCGCCGACTCCCGACCCCACCGTCGAGCCCCGGACTCCCCAACCGTTGCCCGGAGGGGAGTTCGCGGATAGAGTCGTCACCAGCCTAGAGAACTCGGCCAACAAGCTCGTCACCAGCCTTGAAAAGTTTGCTGACGCAGTTGCGCCAGCTCCCCGCTCCAAGGCAAGACGCACCTCAGTTCGCCGGGGGTCTGGGGGATTCTGCGCCTGCGCCAGCTGCGCTTGTGCTTGCGCATGCGTCTCGTGCGCCTGCGCCTGCGCCGGAGGTAGAGTTGGATGACCATCAAAAACAAGATTAGAAGGCTTTTTAAGCCCGAGGAAGTCCCCAGCGGGCTGTTCACCTACCGCGGGGAGGATGAGTTCGCCGGCTTGGCGTTACAGCTGAGGATAGAGCCCGAGGGCGAGGGGCTGCTCGTCATCAACGCCAACACCGTGCTCTATCTCAACGACACGGCTGCGGCCTACGCCTTCTACTTCATGCAGGGGCTGTCGACGGATGAGACGATGAGGGCGATGAGGAGGCTCTACAAGGTCGACGCAGCGAAGGCTAAGGAGGACTATGATCGCCTCGTCTACACCATCAGCACCCTCGCTCAGACCGAGGAGGTCTGCCCCCTCAGCTTCCTCGACGTGGAGAGTGTCGAGCCCTTCAGTGAGAGGCTGTCGGCGCCCATCAGAATGGATCTGGCGTTGACATTCCGCTGCAACAACCGGTGCATCCACTGCTACGCCGGAGGCCCCCACGAGACGCCCGAGCTCTCAACTCAGGAGTGGAAGAGGGTCATCGACAAGCTCGTCGGCATCGGAATATTCATCCTCACCTTCACCGGCGGCGAGCCAACACTACGGGAGGACCTACCGGAGCTGCTGGCGTACGCACAGCAGAAGGGGGCGGTCGCGGGGCTCATTACGAACGGCAGGAGGCTGAAGGATAGGAGATACGTAGAAGAGCTCGAGGCTTCTGGGCTCGACTTTGTCCAGATCACCCTCGAGTCCCACATCGCCGAGGTCCATGACTCTATCACGGGCGTGGAGGGAAGCTGGGAGGAAACCGTTGAGGCCATAAAGGCTGTGGAGCCGACGCAGATCTACCTTAGCACCAACACGACCCTCAACACCAGGAACATCGACGCATTCCTCGACACCGTGGACTTCATCCACGGCCTAGGCGTCCGCGCCTTCGGTTGTAACGGCCTCATCTACTCTGGCTCGGCACCCGCAGTGGCGGAAGAGTTCGCCGTGAGCACCAAGCGGCTGAAGGAGGTCCTGCCGGAGGTCATGGAGAAGGCGGAAAACCTCGGGGTGAAGTTCAACTGGTTCACTCCCACCCAGTACTGCCACCTGAACCCCGTCCAGCTGGGGCTGGGAATAAAATCCTGCTCCGCCTGCAGGATCAACATGTGCGTGGGACCCGAAGGAGACATCTATCCATGCCAGAGCTACTTCACCAGCCTAGGGAAGATACTGGAGGATGAATGGGACTCCATCTGGAACCACTCCCTCTGCCTGGAGATCAGGGAGAGGGGCTACGCCCCCGAGGAGTGCAGGGACTGCCCTGAGCTGTCCATCTGCGGCGCCGGCTGCGTTCTCGAACTCAGGGAGAAGGGACAGATCTGCAGGAGCTTGGTCTAGGTTAACATAAGAAACTCTCAGACACTACCTTTGGCTTAAGTTAGAAAAAGAAAGATATCAGGAAAGCTCCTCGCCGCAGTTTCCGCAGAATTTCATACCAGCGGGGTTCTTTGTGCCACACTTGGGACAGGTCGTCTCCCCTTCAAGGGGCTTCCCGCAGTTTCCGCAGAACTTCATCGTCTCGGGCATCTCAGCCCCACAGTGTGGACATTTCACTGTTTTAGGCGGTACAAGGCTCTTGCCGCAGTTGCCGCAGAACTTGTTCCCCAAGGGATTCTGGGCGCCACAGTGAGGACAGACCAAGACCTGCCTGGGCGCAGCCTCCGGCTCCATTCCTCTAGCCATCTTCGCCCCCAATGAGAGGCCGAGCCCGGCACCGATGCCCGCAGCGGCGGCACCTCCACCGGGAGGCAGTACCTCAGCGGTCTCCTTCGCGTATTGCATGGCCATGGCCTGCTGGCCCACACCCGATGCGAAGCGCCTCGCCTCCTCGGGGATGCGGACGCCTTCGAAGACGGTGTCGACGATGGTTAAGCCCACGCGTCTCGCCTCGTCGTTGATGAGCAGCGCGATCTTATCGGTCGACTCGTCTACGTTCTTAACGAGGTTGAAGATGTCGAACTCCGCGAAGGAGTCTATGACCCGCTCAACGACGAAGCCTCGGATGTACTTCTCGACGTCTTCCGAGGTGCTCGCCTGGCGGTTTCCGAAGAACTCTGTGACGAAGAGCTTCGCATCCTCAACCTTGTAGAGGGCATACCCGAAGAAGCCTATCTCGGCCTGGTACTGGATTGTGCCGCTTGGCGCGGAGTATGCCCGACCTCCAAAGTTGGCTCGAAGCTGGCTGTTGTTTACGAAGATGACCTCGCAGTCGAAGATGTCGCCTATGATCCCCAGGGCGCGTATGGCCGCGGTCAAAAGCGGGATGTTCCTGCTGGTGATGGTGTGCCTTCCCGGTCCGAATACGTCGAGGGCCTTGCCGTCCCTGAAGAAGACGGCCCACTGGTTCTCCATCACTATGGCTTGGCTGCCATACTTCAGCGAGACATTGGGGTATCTGAACGCTACCTCGTCCGGTGGTGCGTCCCTCCATGAGATCGACTCTATTATCGGCATCTAATCTTCCTCCTTAAACCTCTAGGGACCTGAAGCGTGACTCACGCCCCCTCCACCTCGATTCCACATCCAGGAGCGCATCCATTACAGAGTTTATCTGATCGGAGACGGCGTCCCAGGCCTTATCCATGACGCTGGAATGGACCCTCTCGACGGCTTCCCCAAGCTGATTAATGTCTCCTGATAGTTCCTTGTCGTAGTCGAAGACACGAGCCAGCTCGTCCTCCCGTATGTGCCCTTTCCTGTCCATGAGGCCGGCGTAGCCGTAGTCTCCGCGATGGATCTGCTCCGAGACCCGGTCGAGGGTCTGAATGACGCTCTTAAAATGCCGACCGAGCGCCGATTGTCCCGATTCGAGGGCTTCGAGGTACGCCTTCTCCCACCGGTGCCTGAGTTCGCGGAGGTCTTCGTAGTAGGAATCCCTGAGCATCTTGTCAAGCTCCCTCAGGTCTTCCTTCACCGCGTATCCGCCGAGGAGCACGTTCTGTATCTTCGAGATCAATCCCTGTCTGGCCTTCACCCTATCAATGGTTCCTTGTTCATCCACAGTTTATCACGGTCCCTCCTTTTAGAAAGCACTCCGCTTTATCAGTGTTACGTATGATCAAGGGACAGGTATCACGGCGCCGCAGAAACTACACTGCACCGATGTCTGCCCCCTGTAGACCTCGTCGGTGTAGGGTGCACCGCATATCTCACAGACCAAGGGTCGAGGCTCCTCCGTCTCCCCGACGCCTGGTTCTTTTTCTTGCGAGGCCAACTCCTCATCCGCTTCGCCGGAGAAAATGAAGTTGTAGAATCGTAACATCCAGTCTGCCTCATACCCCTTAGTATCGAGTTTCATCTCCTCGAGCCTGCTCTCAGTTTTGAACTTGATGAATAGGCCGTGACCTGCGAAAAACCCGATCCTGCCCTTGTGTATGCTGTCTATGATGCCGATGGGCTGGTCGACGACGACCTCTCTGACCTTCTTTTTCTCTGTTACGATTAAAAATCTCTTCTTGAGCACGACCTCCTTCTCGCTCTCAAATATGAAACGCTGATTCGTTAGGGTCACGATGCCCTCGATGTCGTTGTTCATGTCCTTCGCTTCAACGGCGAAGATGGGCGACTCCCCCTCCTTCCAGGGAAAAGATGCCTTGGACGCCAGGTCCACAGTGGCCTCGGCGATCTTGAGATCCTCCTCTAATCCCTCAAGCCTGCTCTCGAACTCGCCAAGTGTATCCGATACGTCGTCCTCCAACTCAGATACCCAAGATCCTAGAACGCTGAGTTCGGATTCAACACCCTCTAACCTTGCGATCTCAAACCTTGCGTCTCTATGCCGTCGAGATAGCTCTCTTTCTAGATCGTTCAACTCCGATCTTAGATCTTCAATCCTGTCACGCACCCTCTCCTTTAAAGCCGGCCCCGTTTCTGCCCATCTCTCGGAAAGAGAAGCCTAGTCTCCCTCCAGATACGTCAAGACCTTATAGTTCATGTTTCTTATTCGTGAGATCCGGGTCGGAAGATCAGTTAATCTCTCGTCCAAGTCATCGATTTTTTCCTCGATATCTCCAAGCTCCCCGTTCAGAGAATCGACTTCTCCCTCTAGGTCGTTCAGCTTGTCCATGTACTCTGCGCGCTTAGCCTCCCTTTCAGCCAATTCAAACCCCCATTGAATTGTATTCTACCCGGATATTAAAAAGCGAACACTTTTCCAACGGAGATATCAGCAAAGCCGGAGTCGACATCCAAGCCATCGACTAAGCTTTGGAATATGACTCGAAAGAGGGTGGAAATGTCTAGGAAGCCTAAAACATTTGAGGCTGGTGAGTTTGTCTCAGACATGGGTGGTGTGAAAAATATTCAGAATATGTTATAGAATCGCGCGATAGATTTAAAATTCAGGGGTAGGTCCACTCAGCTATGCAAATATTCGCTGGATCTAAGCTACTATTCGGCGTAGTTGTTGTCTCTTTTCTTTTTGTGTTTGGATTTGCAGTTACTGGTCCCTTACGTCCCTTGTACATTGTTGAGGTTGGGGCAAATACAGTCCAACTTGGCCTGATCATGGCGCTACCTTCCATGATCTCCCTTTTCACCCGCGTCCCTATCAGCACCCTTTCAAATAGGATTGGGAAGCGGAGGTTAATGTTTTTCTCCTTAACACTTTCGGTAGTTACCACTGCCATCTTTGCCTTCATCTACGATCCTATCTGGTTCTTCCCTATTATCTCCCTCGCTGCATTCTCATGGTCTGTGTTCAGCCCGATAGCAATTGAAATTGTCTCCATCCGATCTACCCCAATCAATAGGGGCGCCACCATGGGTGTATATTTCACATCGATAGGCGCTGCCATGTTAGCTGGTCCTATTCTCAGCAGCCTACTCACTCTTAAAATGGGGCTCCGACAACTCTTCCTCATCAGCACTACCTTCCCCGTTCTCTCCCTTGTGGCCTTCTTACTGTTGATAAAGCCGTGGGAGAGAGAAGAGAACCGGAAGGTAGATGAGAAAGAGGTGGAAAGTGGTGGTGGATCGCGGGGCAGCTTAGCTCGGATTTTCAAGATTAAAAATGTCATAGCTCTCTGCAGCGCGAGAGTAGCCTTCTCACTCTCAATGGGTATATTCTCCACGATATTCCCCGTCTACGCCAAAGATATTTTGGGTCTAACACCTTCTCTTATTTCGCTATTATTTTCCTTCAGAGGCCTCACGAACGTCCTCATCAGGATGCCGGCTGGCAGACTTTCTGACAAGATTGGACGTAGGAAGCCATTCTTATTGGCTTATGTAATCATAATTATCGTCTTTATCCTTCTTACCTATACCGAGAACTTCACTTATCTTATGATAGTCATGGCTCTATATGGTGTTGGATGGGGGATGCGCGTCGCACCATCTACGGCACTACTCAGCGAAAGCGTCGCATCCGAGGATAGAACTCTAGCTCTGGCAACCTTTATGACGATGTTCGATGTTGGGTCTACAATGGGGGCTCTGCTCGCAGGTTTCACAGCCAACTTCCTTTCTCCACCAATACTGATGTTTCTTTGCGTCCCTATCATGTTCTCGGCTTTAATTATATTCCTCATAATTTCAAAGGAGATAATTTAACCAGATCGCGAGCGAAGAGTTTCAACATACTGACAATCGCCTCCTCTTTGCTATTTCCGAACTGCATTTCATCACCACACGCGTTAATCACAGGAAGCCCGCCATCTGCTCTTAGCGGAGGCTACCTCGCAGAGGGAAGAGGAGAATGAGCGAGGCTGATTCAATATTTTAATCAAAAAATTAAATAAATCGTATCCTCGTTTGTACCATAGTTGGTAGATTATCTTGATGGTATCAACTCATATGGGGTATGGTTTCGTGTTTTCATATGTCTTAATACTCCTACTTGACAAGATATTACCCGGTAGTTTTTCAGAAATAATTTCATACGACGTTTTCTTTGTCCTATTTGGCTTAGGAGGAGGCTTACTTCCTGATATAGATAGATTGGAAAGTTTAGGTTTCAGTCATAGAAAAACACTTCACTATATATCCGGATACATTATAGCAGCAATTTTACTAATCATTCTAGAATATTTTATTGATTTAACGTTTTGGACAATCGGATTTTCTTGTCTTTTTTTTGGTGCTTGGCTTCATTCTGTAATGGACGTTTTTGACGGTTTCTGGGCTGAGGACCCCAATAAAGGTGTCTATGAACACATCACTGGTGGTTGGATAAGGGCGCTTAACATGGTGCCTTTCGCATCCCTCTGGGAATGGAGTTTACAATGGTTGAGTAGTATTTTTGTAATCTCTGTCTCACCACATCTTTCTGGAATCAGTTTCATACCAGGATGGATGATAGCTACATCAAGTTATTTTATCCTTTGGTTAATAGCGACTCTTTACGAGTTCAGACGAACTGTACCTAGAAGATGGGAGATGGAGAAGCGAACTTACCAAAAATTGGGACTCGAAATTAAGCGAAACTAGATAGCCCAACAAAAGGAAAGAGGAGAATGAGCGAGCTGACTTAAAGGAAGGTTGAAAGGGAAAACTATTGGTGCCACTTTAATCAGGTCTCGCTTTCTACTAAATTTCATAAAGGCATTTCAGAAAAAGGTTTGAAAAAGGATGGGCGATAGCTTATCTCGGTTTACAT
>CAZRAV010000012.1:0-11773 GCA_964598175.1 uncultured Candidatus Bathyarchaeia archaeon
GGTAGAGGCTCCAGAAGGCGCTGCGGAACAGCTCGGCGAGGAGGGGGCCCGCGAGCTTGATCCGCTTGTTCTTGAGGTGGTCCTTGTCGTCCTCCTCCCTTCGGCCGAGCTTCAGCTCTATGATGCGTGAAGCCATCTCCGCGAGGAAGATGGCTTTGTCCAGCCTGTCCTTATCTTCCCTGCCGATGTGGGGGAGGAGGTTGCGGTCTATGATGGTCTCCGCCCTCTTCATCCTGAACTCCTTGACCTGTCCGAATGCGACCCTATTCCCTATGTGCAGGATGGCATCGTCGACCGTCTGGATATCTGCCGCAGCCCTGAAGGAAGCCTCGAGCTCGTTCAGGATTTCGTCGTCGAGGGAGACCATCTCGGCGACCCCGCGGTCGGTCTCGACCCCCAGCGCCCTCATGAGGACGACGAAGGGGACTGGGACAGGCACGCCTGGTATGGAGACGACCATCTCCCCCTTCGATTTGAGGGCCATCTCGATACGAGCACGGAAGCCAACCGTCGTCGAGAAGACCTTGCCGCGGTAGACGGGCCTGGAGCCGCGGTTGTCGATCTCGATGAGCACCCTGTTGGGGGCCAGATCCTCCAGGGAGACAACGACGCGCTCTGAGCCGTTGACGATGAAATAGCCTCCGACCTCGTCAGGGTCCTCGCCGATTAGGACGAGCTCCTCAGGGGTGTGCTTGGAGAGCAGACATAGGTCCGACTTGACCATGATGGGTAGGTCGCCTATGTTCACGCACTCAAGGGTTTCCCTCCCCTCGTCGTTGAGTATGACATCCAGGTAGAGCGGCGCCGCGTAGGTCATGTTCCTTATCCGCGTCTCCCTCGGGTAGACGCCGCGAACCGTGCCGTCTACCTCCACCACCCGGGGCTCCTTAACCTCGATGGCCCCGAACCTGATGTTATAGGTGTGACTTGGGACCTCGATGGTGATGCCCTGGATCTCGTCGATGATGTGCTGGAGGATGTTCTGGACGAAGTCGTTGTAGCTGTCCAGATGCTGCTTCACCAGTCCCTCCTCGGCGAAGAAGGCCTTCATCACCTCCCAATAATCCTGATCTGTGAGTAGCATTTCCTTTCACCATTATACGAAACATATTGAGCATGCTATGGAAAACGTGGGCTTTTGAATCCCCCTATTTAAATTCAATTCCCCCTCGTGCCAATGGTCTTCATCCGACTCAAAAGCCGTCTAAACCCAGCAAAGGCTATAGTTTAGGTCGAACTCCTGTTAATAAATCTTTTGAGTTATTCCCCAACTAAAGTGACCTCCCTCCCCGGGAAGGAGCCCTTTTCACACTTCTTACAATTCTCCCTTTCAGCTGGCCTATGAGTTCACAGGCACTTTTAGCGAATACAAACTTTTAATAGTGGAGTCCCATATTTCGAATAATGCTCGGCGGAGAAAAATCAGGGAAAGTCGGGCGAGAAGTGATGTCGATTGGCTGAGATGATCGAGAGGGTCCTGGAGCGGAGCCTTGGGAAGACCGTGCTCATCAAGCTGAGAGGAGGCAGGATCCTGCGCGGTATGCTTGAGGGGTTCGACCAGCACGTGAACCTGGTGTTGAAGGACGCTGAGAACATTAGCGACCCCGAGAACGTGGAGCCGATCGGCACCATCATCCTCCGCGGCGACAATGTCATCATGATCTCGCCGCCGCCGTAGCGCGTGAAGCGGGAGTTCTTGTCAGATGCCTTCGAAGGCAGCCATACACACAGCGAAGAGGGTGCATATTCGCTGCAGGCGGTGCGGGCGCAGGGCCTACCACATCAGGAAGAAGAGATGCGCGGCCTGTGGCTACGGCGAGTCCTCCAAGCTCGGTAGAAGCTCCCGAGGGAGGAAGACCCTGAACAGGTCGAGGCGGATCGTTTAAGCTTGCGGCGTTTCTGCGCCCGCGAACCTTGTGCAACCATAATTTGGTGGATGCGCCCAAATTTAGAATTATGCGAACCCGTCCTATCCGTGGGCGTAGCTGTACATTTTTGAGAGATCGTGGAAGTTAAGTCGTATATATTTCGTTGTGTGACTGGTTTAACTTGTTGTAATTTGGTTTGTTTTTCAAATCCGGTCTGCTCTAAACTTTTTCTGATCTAACAAAAAGAGGCCTGCGCCAATTGGAGATATAGATTTAGTGGATCCAGTCCCTCCCTTCGACAGAAGTAGTCGGGATTAAATCCATCGAGAAAATAAAAACCATTAATACATAGACAACGTGGAATGAGGGAGAAGTTTTAAAATCATAAACATTTTCTCTTTCAGAAGAGTTGACCTTACTTGATTGAGATAAGGTTCCACGGCAGGGGAGGACAGGGTGCAGTAACCGGCGTTAGGATTCTGGCGTCTGCTCTCCATTTTGAAGGCAAGTTCACTCAAGCAATTCCGATGTACGGGACTGAAAGGCGTGGTGCACCAGTTGTGGCTTTTTGCAGGATCGATGACTCGCGTATTAGGGAGCGTGACCTCGTTCACGAGCCTGATATTGTAGTGGTGCTTGATCCTCTTCTGGCGAAGACGGTTGATGTGACGCAAGGGTTGAGGGAAGGAGGCTTAGTCCTTGTAAACCACCATGGCACATACGAGGAGACAGGTCTCGCAGGTAATTTCAAGGTAGCCACTGTCGATGCAACAAAGATTGCATTGGAGACCTTGGGTAGGCCCATCACCAACACGGCAATTCTCGGCGCCTTCGCGAAGGTATCTGGATTGGTTGAGTTGGCGTCGCTTGAAAAGGCTATCAGTACCGAGTTTCCAGATAGGATCGTAGAATCAAACATCGAGGCTACACGGAGGGCTTTCAACGAGGTCTCCGAGCCCATGGATGCCTCTGCGCTTACAAGAATGGAAAGTGTGAAGAGAGCAACCTTGAAGCCTTTGATCTCCTATTCGAGGGTTGTGTCGGACTGGCGTATTTTTCGTCCCGTAATCGATAAAGAGACCTGTGTTGGCTGTAAGAGGTGTTGGGTCTACTGTCCAGAGGTCGCTATAAACGTGATTGATGGTAAGGCGGATGTCAATTATGATTACTGTAAGGGCTGCGGTATATGTGCAGAGGAGTGTACAGTGGGCGCGATCATCATGGTAAAGGAGGAGATGTGACGGATTGAAGTCTGAGGTCATGGTCGGGAACAAGGCAGTCGCGTACTCCGTGAAGCTGTCTAAAGCGAACCTAATAGCGGCTTATCCAATTACGCCGCAGACAACGATTGTCCAGTACCTATCTGAGTTTGTGGCTAGTGGTGATCTTCAGGCTGAGTTCGTGAACGTGGAGGGCGAGATAACCGCCCAGCTCGCGTGCATGGCAGGCTCAATCGCTGGGGCGAGGGCGTTCACGGCGACCTCTGGTCCAGGGTTGCTCTACATGCATCACGCCCTACATGGAACAGCGAGGTATCGTCTTCCGGTGGTCATGGCGGTTGCGAACAGAGGAGTAAGGACGATGGGGCCGGATCACACGGACCTGATGGCCCAGAGGGACACCGGCTGGATCCATTTGTACTGTGAGAACAACCAGGAGGTCCTCGATACGGGTATCATGGCCTACAGGATTGCTGAGGATGAGCGGGTCCGTCTGCCCGTTGCCTTCGGCCTCGACGGATACGTCCTAAGTTACACTGCTGAGCCTGTTGAGATACCCGCCCAGGACAAGGTTGACGACTTCCTTCCACCGTATAAGAGCTTGTATCCCGTTCTTCCAGAGAACTTCGACATCGAGTTAGAGGAGTATAAAAGGCACTGGAGTGAGGGACATCGCATCGATGAGCCCTTCACCCCATATCCTGCGGACGAAAGCTTCTCCCATCTGACCATGGTAAGCTGGGGGGCAGGCCACGACCTACAGTGGAGGTGGAAGGGGCATCAAGAGGCGATGATGAGAGCGAAGCAGGTCATCAAGGAAATAGACGAAGAGTATGGCAGACGATTCGGAAGAAGCTATGGAGGGCTCGTGGATGAATACCGTTGCGAGGATGCGGATGCCGTCATCGTGGCGATGGGTACCATAGCGAGCACAGCGCGGGCGGCCATCGACAATCTACGAAAGGATGGTAAGCCTGTCGGTTTGGTGAAGTTGAAGTCATTCAGACCATTCCCCGCTGAGGAATTCCGACGCATAGGAGGATGCAGTAGAGCCATTGGGGTCATCGATAGGAACATATCACTCGGCGAGGGGGGCATCGTCTTTGGCTCCATCAGGAGCGCGGTTTACGGCCTAGAGGAGAGGCCTCTGGTTCTCGGATACCACGCAGGTTTGGCCGGGAACGAGGTTCGAGTTAGGGATATCGAACACATGGCCGAAAGGACGCTCAAAGCAGCAAGGGGCGAGAAGGTCGAATCCCTAGTGGAGTGGGTGTAGGAGGGTGAAGGGTTGAGCAAGAAGATAAGGCTCACGGATCTACCCGATGAGGAGGCTGTATGGCCAGGCAACCCTGCATGCCAGGGATGCGCCGGATCCACCGTTGGTCGATTAGTGTATAAGGCGCTTGGAAGGAACTCTTTGCGTGTCGAGGTGGCGTCCTGTGCCCCGGGTTTCATGAACATCCGTGTCCCCAGCTTCTATGCCCCTGCTTTTGAGGGGGCGGGTGCTTTCTTGACGGGGTTGGCTAGGGGGTACAAGATCATCGGTAGAGAGGATGTGGTAGTTGCAGGACTGATTGGTGATGGTGGAACCGTGGATATCGGCTTCCAAGGGCTTTCGGCGGCGGCTGAGCGGAATGAGAACATCTTCTGGTTCACTTACGACAACGAAGCCTACATGAACACCGGAGGACAGCGGAGCAGCGCCACGCCCCAATATGCAAGGACGGCGACGACACCAGCAAGCGAGTCAAGCCGGGGCAAAGTTGAGCGGAGGAAGAACGTACCCTTCATCCTCGCTTTACACAGGGTGCCCTACGTCGCCACAGCTTCCGTCGCTTACCCCGAAGACCTAACTGCTAAGATAGTCTACGGCAAGGGGCTACGTGGTTTCAGATACATGCACATCAACAGCCCATGCCCCACGGGCTGGGGATTCGATCCCAAGGACACCATCAAGGTTGCCAGGCTATTGGTCGGATCAGGGCTGAGGCCGCTATATGAGATATTGGACGGAAGGTATCTTAGAGTAACCTACAAACCAAGGAAGCTTAAGCCTGTTGCCGATGCGCTGAGATTGCAACGCCGGTTCAGGCACCTGACGGATGAGGAGGTCGCAACTATCCAAGAGCGGACGACAGCAGAGTGGGAGAGGCTGGTGTCCATGGATGGAGGAGTGATATGTTAGCTCCACCTTTTTCCCCGTCCGATTTAACGCAGGAAAAGAGTTATAGACAATATCCCTCAACCTTCGATAAAATTCAGAGGTGATCTTCGATTGAGCGAGCTGCTGAAAGGGGTTAGGATTCTAGACTTAACTCATGTATACTTCGGCCCTTACACCACCATGATCCTGGGGTCGATGGGCGCCGAAGTCATCAAGGTCGAGCCTCCCTGGGGCGAGATGGCACGGTTCTATCCACCTCTCGTCAACCGTGAGAGTTCACCCTTCATGTTCCTGAACAGAAACAAGAAGGGGATGACTGTGAACCTTAAGAGCGAGAAGGGGAAGAAGATCTTCTTCCAGCTTCTTTCGAAATCCGACGTCGTGATAGAGAACTTCAAGAGAGGCACCATGGATAGGCTAGGCCTCGGCTATGAAGAGATGAAGAAGGTGAAGCCCAACATCATCTACGCCGCTCTGAGCGGCTTCGGTCTTGACGGCCCATACCGCGACCGCCCAAGCTTCGCCCCCGTCGCATCAGCGATGAGCGGATGGATGCGCATAACTGGTGATCTCATCGATCCCGAGGGGCCGCCCATCAGACCTGCAGAGTGGCACGGCGACCTCGATCCCGCGCTGTGGGCTGTCATCAGCATCCTCGGCGCTCTCCGCCACAGAGAACACACCGGCGAGGGGCAGATCGTGGACGTATCCCAACTCGACTGTATGTTCATGCACACCGGCGTCCCCATCTCCAACTATCTCGTAAATAGGAAGCTGCCCTGGGAGATATGGAGGGAAAGGCCCACGATCGCCATCCTCTTCGGCAACTTCAAGGCGTCCGACGGCTATGTCTATATAGCTGCGGAAGGAAGCCAGGTCGACCGTCTCAAGGAGGTAGTAGGTCATGACTTGGAGACGCATGAGGACCTAGCACGCTGGGTGAGCAACAAGACAATACATTTTGTCGTGGACACGCTATCAGAAGCCAACATCCCGGTGGCTCCCATCTACCAGATCGACGCCGCTATAGAGGATCCCCAGATCAAGGCCCGCGGGATGATAATCGAGTTTGAACATCCCAAGGCAGGCAGAGTGAGGCAGCCGAATTTCCCTGTGAAGTTCTCGAAGACTCCAGTCTTCATAAAACCCGCTCCGTTGCTGGGACAGCACAACGACGATATCCTGAGGGATTTCCTCGGATACAGCGATGAGGAAATCGCCTTGCTGAGACAGGAACAGGTCATTACATAGACTACCGTATACTGTTGAAAAATAGAGATCTCAAGTGAGCCTATAATAGTGGAAAATCTCAAAAAACGGCTTTTTCTCCCTTGACGTCGTCAACGTGGCGCGTCGTCCACCTAAAGAAGGGGTACATACCACTAGACTCGCGCGTTGAATAGTTCATAACTAGACTGAAGCATATCCAGTGAAGGGCGAGACCTTTGAGAAAGCGAGAGTGGCTAACTAGTTCTTCATCCACCTCGGTTTTAAGGGGGTGTTTACTAGATTTGTTAGCCTTCCGGCTAGGAAGTTAGCTACATTCTCCACGGCCATGTTTAGTCCCTTATCAAGTACTTCAGGGGTCTGGCCAGCACTGTGAGGTGTGATCACGATGTTATCGAGATTTAAAATAGGGTCATTTGGGTCAACTGGTTCCTTTTTGAAGACGTCGAGGCCTGCCCCAGCGATTTTACCCTCTTTCAGGGCATCTATTAGGGCTTCTATATCTACTATGGCCCCTCTAGCAGTATTTATGAGGAAGGCTGAGGGCTTCATAAGGGCGATTTCTTTCTCCCCTATAAACCCCTCCGTCTGATCACTGAGCCTAAGGTGTATAGAGACCACGTCCGACTCCCTTAGTAGCTGCTCTAGAGGAACATATTTGAAGCCAATATTTCTGGCCTTCTCATCTGAAGGATTGAAGGTCCATGCAATGACATTCATTCCGATCCCCTTTGCCAATTTAGCGAAGTGGGAGCCTATCGAACCAGTGCCTATAACACCCACCGTCTTACCGTAAAGTTGTGTGGCGAGCCCTCTCACCCATTTACCCTCCTTTACCTGCCTATCTATTTGAGGGATTTTTCGGGCTACTGCCAACATTATAGCTAGGGTATGTTCAGCTACAGACTCTGTAGCCGTTCCTGGAGTTGTTGTTACTGGTATTCCAAGCTCACTGGCCGCATCTAAATCTATGTTGTCTGATCCTGTACCCCATACGGAGATCAGTTTTAACTTTTTAGCTGTTGTCAACACATTTATCGGAAATTTACAGTAAGCTCTAATGTTCACAATGATATCTGCATCCTTAATTCTCCTAAGCAGCTCTTCCTCGCTGTGGGGTCGACTTGTGTATGTCTCAACTTCACCAAGTTCCTTAAGCCGCTCAAGATGTCTGGTTCCAGAGATTACAATTGGATAATCATCTGGAATAACTATTTTCAATGTATTTCACCCATCACTGGAAAAAAGTGAATAAACTTAAAAATCATATGTATTATAAAATTTTGATCTGAGTAGATGTGAGACTGAAAAATAATTTCACGCGCATTTTTCGTTTCAAATTCTTCTTCGAAACAGAATGGGCATGCTTCTTTTATTGGGTTCCTGTGTCCATGTGCGCGTGCGCATTTTAGGGCTTCTATAGTTTACCAATTTTCACCACCAAACATCTCGCGCGAACTCAGATAGTCGGGCTGAGGGGTAGGGAATCTCCCTCACCGCTGGCCTTAAGACTGTCACCCTCGCTATTTCTTTCTCCTGTGTTGAAAATTATGCGAATGATACTTCCCTTGTTTGCACCTCATGGAGTATCACAGGAGCACCCATCTCAGTCAGCATTTTAAAGAACGTCTTCGGTTCAAGGCACTCAGCTGAGATCACTCCCTTATCGGCATCACCATTTATGCACATCTTCGCCCCAACGATGGCTGGCAGTGCGACTCCTATAATAGTTGTCCCAAACCTCTTGTATACCTCATTTTTCTCTTCTACAGTTCTATAGAAAGTTGATGGTGAAGAAGCCTTGTATTGAACTTCCTCTCCTGACTGGGTTCCCTTCACTTCCACCACGTATAGGCTTATCATGTCTAGCTGCTTAGCGCTTTTCTCGTCTTCATCTAAGAACAGATTCGCTGGTGGACGCACCAGCTTCAATAGAACATCTCTTGGCACAACCTTGATACCATTCACGTCTATCGCATCAGGGCTTGCAAACCCCATTTTTACATAGGCCCCTACTATAGAGTCGACCGGATACTTGAAGTCGCAATACTTGATTCCTTTACCTATGAAGTGGGGAAGCGTTATCGGTTCTTGGTGTTGATGATATGTAAGCAAAACGTTGCCTACGGGGTCAGGAAAGGTGTATTCCTCGGGGCAGGCGAAGACATTGTGTTTCTTGTATCGTCCATCTTCAAAAATCGTGGGTTCAACTGCATAGCCCCATAGGGTTCTAAAGGGAGACCACGTCGTCGTCCATGGGCTCACCACATCCCCATGGGGTTTAAAACTCTTTTTACCGAGGAAGATACGTATCTTCTCAACCTGTTCCAGCTTGTCGCATAAATATCTAGCTGTCACATTCGTCGTTCCGGGTGAGAACCCGCAACCGAGCAAGGCAGTCAACCCAGCGTCCTTGTACTCGTCGTCGAAGGAGAGCGGTCGTCCCTCTATTATCTGGGCTAGAATGTTATCTCTCGCCATTATATCAAGCAAGCTAGGCTCGCCGAAGGATGTGTCAACATAGTGGGCTCCGTTTTTCAGGGCAGCCTCCATAATATTCATGTCATAGGCAGTCAAGGTTAGATTGATGATAGCATCCGCTCCTTTAGCAGCTTGCTCAACATCATGAATGTTTCCAGCATCTACCCTTATAGCGGTGATTTTATCGCTCTTTATCTTCTCCTTGACTTTCTTGGCTAATTCATGATCTATATCACCTAATACTATTTCTGATACATCTTCGTCTCTAGCGAGAATTGATGCACATGGACCGCCTTGTGCTCCAGCCCCTACGATCAATACCTTTTTCATAGTATAAAATTTAAGTTTTGATGAGTAAAAGACTTTTGTTGACTCTATGACTGAAAAGAATTCTGTGGACATGGTTTTGTTAAACGGGAACATAGTAACTGTTGACCCTAAGAACACAATTGCAGAGGCTGTATCCATCAGGGATGGAAGGATTTTACAAGTTGGTTCAAATCGGGAAATTGAGTCGCGGCTAGATAAAAAATCTGAAATAATTGACCTCGAAGAAAAAACGCTGTTACCTGGTTTTATTGACGCCCACGCCCATTTAGCGTCGACTGCGGTCAGTCTTACACATATGGTGAGTATCCATTCTCCTCCAATCAAGTCATTTTACGAGATTCTGGAAAAAATAAGAGAAAAGGCGCAACAAACGCCGAGGGGAGAATGGGTTATTTGTCGAGGATGTTTCATTCAACCACAAAAACTCGTTGAGAGGAGATACCCTACCAGATATGAGCTGGACGAAGTAGCGCCTGACCACCCAGTCGTCCTGATGGCTGGCGCCCATCTTAACATGCTTAATAGCAATGCCTTGAAGTTATCAGGCATTACTAAAGACAGCCCGCAGCCCCCGCATGGACACATATATAGAGACTCTGTAACCGGAGAGCCAACGGGGCTGGTTAGCGAGCTCTTCTATATCTTGCCCATTCCAAAATGGAATTATGAGCAGATGAAAAAAGGCGTAAAAACAGTATCCCAAAAATTGTTCATACAACAAGGAGTAACCACCATTCACGAGATACCTTACTCTTCTGAGAGTTTAAGGATATATCAGGAATTGATCTCCGAGAATGATTTACAATTGCGGTTAAGGGTATACCCCGTAGTGCCAAGGCAAATTGAGTTAGATTGGTTGATAGGTCTCGGCCTTCGCTCAGGGTTCGGCAACGAACAGTTGAAACTGGGAGGCGTGAAAATATTCGTCGACGGTGGGATATCTGGGAGAGGCGCTGCCATGTACGAGCCCTACAATAACGACCCTGAAAACTACGGGTCCTTAGCCTTGTCTCAGGAAAAGCTCACTGAACTGGTTACTCTGGCTCATAAAGCGGGTTTTCAGCTGTGCATACACGCATGCGGCGACAGAGGTCAGGATATTGCCTTAAAAGCCGTTGAAGACGCTTTACACGAGAAACCAAAGAAGGATCACCGCCACCGTATAGAACATGCTGGTAACTATCACGCCACTGCTGAAAGAATAAATAGGATGAAAGATTTGGGTGTAATACCGGCTCCGAATCCCCAGATGCTTAATAGCCTTGGAGATTTTTTAAAGGACCATTTGGGCGATAGAGCTCAAAATGTCTTTTCATTAAAATCCCTATTGAACGCAGGCATCAAATTTCCTATAACTTCAGACTCCACCGGGACACAGCCAGAGGCAGCCAACCCGCTCTGGGGCATTTGGTGTGCGGTAGCCAGAGAAACATACAATGGAAAGAAGCTCTGCCCCGAAGAGGAGGTCACCATTATGGATGCCATCCGCATGTATACGATCAACGCAGCCTACGCTGGCTTCGAAGAAGATATTAAGGGATCGATAGAACCAGGGAAACTTGCGGATATGATTGTATTATCAGACAATATACTGAAAGTTCCAGTTGACAAAATACGGGCTATAGAAGTAGAGATGACAATAATCGATGGAAAAATAGTATACGAAAAATCCTAATGCATATTTTTACGTGCGCACGAAACCAAAAATTGATGTGCATCAAGAAGATTTAATAATAAAATTTCTATATATGGGATAAATTTAATACGATCGGTGATATAATGGATACAAAATATTGTAAGAAAAAGATTGAAGAAATCTCAAATATGATGACAAAAGTTGTTTTTTAAAATATAAGTCATGAAGAACTTGTATTTTATAATCAACATTACGTATTAATTGGTTGGTTCTTCTCTGATAACGGTTCGTATTTTTATGGTTTTGGTTAAGTTTCTACGCACATAGGGAACCTTTTGGTCTAATCGCTGGTTGATGGCTTTGATCATCTCTATCTCTTCATCTTACCTGAAGAACATAAGTTCATAGTGCTTCTTGAAGCTGTCGCATGTGTGAAGCACCGCGGCATCTCTCAAGCAGTTCGCGCAAGTATAGATGACCCTGCTAGAAGCCAAGGCTGGGCAACTCCTACCTTCTTATACATAAGATATACTATGCTCCATAATCTATTTAGCTGAAATTTTACTAGTTTCAACTAAATAGAAAATTAGCAGCAAACTACAGCTTTCACCAACGGTTGTAGTGGACGATCTCCGAGGGGGACTTTTTCGGTTTTGGCCCAGGCTGTTCGTCGGGGAATCCCATCGGGAGTAGCGCCACGACCTTCGCCTCCTTGGGTATACCTAGCAGTATCTTGACCTCTTCATCCTTGAAGTCGCCGATCCAACAGGAGCCCACCCCCTGCACCTCGGCGGCGAGGACCATGTTCTGCATCGCGATAGTCACGTCAACGACGCCCCACCTCTCC
>CAZRAV010000013.1:0-11387 GCA_964598175.1 uncultured Candidatus Bathyarchaeia archaeon
TGAGCTACAGCGTCACCAACGTGATGAAGGAGGCGGGCATCGGGAACATCATGCGGTGGCTGCCGTTCACGCTGGACGAGGAGGACGTCGCAAGCAGGCTGATGAACAAGATGATCAGGCCAACAACTATCCCCCAGACGCTGGAGGACCTCATAGTCGAGCACTCCGTGGCCCGAGAAGCCCTCCGCCTCGGACTCAAGCACCACAAAACCATCGCAACAAGGCTGAAGGGAATCCAACTTCAGCGGACCATATCCGACATGTTCGACCAAGCCATTGAGGAGACCTACATCAATCTGATGATCATCGACATCATCGCCGGAACCGGCGGCCTCCTCAGCCACGCCCCCAGGCGGACGCAGAGCATGCTCATCCTGACGGACGCCTTCCAGCCCGAGGGGGTTACACGGTTGTTCCAGGACAGTGTCTTCATGATGCCCCACCTCGGCGTCCTCTCGACGGTCTACCAGGGGGCGGCGTGGAGCATCTTCGAGAAGGACTGCCTGATCAGGCTCGGCACGGTAATCGCCCCAGCCGGAACCGGAAACCTCGACGAGCCGGTGATGACTGTGGAGCTGGAGATGCCGGACGGACAGACCCTCAAGGAGGAGCTCAAATTCGGCGAGATCAAGCGTATCGACCTCCCTGAGAGGCAGGAAGCTGAGGCTCTCATAACGCCCCATAGGGGGTATGACGTTGGCGACGGGCCCGGTCACAGAGTCGAGAGCACTGTCATGGGCGGAGTGGCCGGGATAATACTGGACGCGAGGGGCAGACCGCTGCAGCTGCCGGAGGATGAGGACGAGAGGAAGGAGACACTGCTCAAGTGGTTCCACGCCCTGAGGCTATACCCAGAGGAAAATCTCAAGGAACTTGTGTAAGGTGAGGCCAGTGACAGGGGAGAAGAAAGTCTCGAAGGAGGCATACGCCTACACGCCCGGGCTGAAAGTGAAGAGGGCTATGACCGTTTCCAAGACGAGGAGGCTACCCATACTCGGAGACGTGTACATCAAGGCTGGGGATAGGGTCAACTACGACACAGTCGTGGCGAGGACCGAGATAAGCGGCGACCCCGAGATCGTGAAGGTTGCCATGCTGCTAGGTGTGGAGCCCGAGGACCTACCGAGGTATATGACCAAGAAGCTCGGAGACAAGGTCGCCGAGGACGATGTGATCGCGGCCTACAACGCGTTCTTCGGCCTCATCAAGAAGAGGGTGAACTCGCCAGTAGAGGGAACAGTCGAGTCCATCTCAGACGTGACGGGGCAGGTCATCATCAGAGGTCCACCTATACCAGTGGAGGTCGAGGCCTACATCCCAGGCAAGGTCGTTAAAGCGCTCCCGAGGGAGGGCGCTATCATAGAGACGAACGCCGCGTTCATCCAGGGGATCTTCGGCATCGGCGGCGAGACCCAAGGCAAGGTAAAGATGGCGGTCGACACCAACGACGCGGAGCTGACGGCGGACCGCATCACCCCTCAGGACAAAGGAATGGTGCTCATCGGCGGCTCCATGGTGACCATGGAGGCCCTCAGGAAAGGCGTAGAGGTTGGGGTCTCATGCATAGTCGCAGGCGGCGTACGGCACGACGACATCAAGACGTTCATGGGAGAGGAGATCGGCGTCGCCATCACCGGCCAGGAGGAGGCGGGGCTGACCCTCATCATCACCGAGGGCTTCGGGAGGATGAGGATGTCCAAGCAGACCTTCGACCTCCTCAAGAGCTTCGAGGGGTACATGGCGTCGGTGAACGGAGCCACCCAGATAAGGGCGGGCGTCATGCGCCCCGAGATCATAGTACCCCACGAGGAAGACTTCGAGCAGGCGTCAGGCGAAGAGCTCGCCGCGGGCATGGTCTCGGGCACTCCTGTCCGCATCATCAGGAAGCCCTACTTCGGAGCCATCGGCAAAGTCGTAAGCCTGCCCGTGGAGCTGCAGCAGGTCGAGTCCGAGTCCTATGTGAGGGTCCTGGAGGTGGAGCTCGACGACGGCAGGGTTGTGACCATTCCTAGGGCGAACGTCGAGATCATCGAGGAGTAGGGTTACATCAGCACCCTTTCCAAACCTTTTCCGCTAGAGAATATGGCGAGGCTTACAAGGTACAGTTCACTCTGTTGACAACGTAGTTGAAGAGCATGCTGAAAATCCCTTAGCATGGTCTCTGAAAGGAGTGTCCCATATTTATTAGTGAAAAATTAGTGGAAGATAATTTACTTTGATAAAATTTTTTCAGTTCGAGGGGACGCTCATTCAAAGACGGCCTAGCTCCAAAAACACTACAAGGATTCTATCTTAAACAGGGAGAAAATATAGCCAGACGGGCGTATACGGAGAAATTTTAAATAACAAATGGAAGAATAAAAAGATTAGCCTATCTACAGGAGGACCGTTCACCAACAATACCTACATGATGGCAAGCAACCGACGTGCACTAACGGCCCTTCTGATAGGTGGATACAAAAGGGAAAAATCGGTGAAACGAAAATGGCAATAATAATCGAAGGAAAGGTAATAGCCTTCGTAATTCTAATTCTTGCGTTTGTCCTGTTCTACATCTTCATGTACCTTGCGAAGACGGGCTACGAGATCTCGGCCAGGACCTTCCCCGCGGTCGCTGCACTCCCAGAGGCGGTGGGCAGGGCCGCGGAGATGGGCAAGCCAGTCTACTACACGACGGGTCTGGGCATGGACACATTAAACAATCCCCTCCAAGGTCCTCAGACACTCGCGGGCATCAGCATACTGGGGTACGTGACACGACTCTGCGTCAAGGCCGGTGTAAATATAGCGTACTTCACCCCCATCGCCGACTCGCTGCCCCTCGTCGAGGAGACTATGAGGACGGCATACCTAGCGGAAGGGAAGCCCGAGGAGTTTGATCCAAACATGATCAACTTCCAGGCAGGACAGTCTCCCTATCTGACCGCCTCTCTGGGGTACATGCAAAGGGAGAAGCCTGCGTCGAACATACTGCTCGGCGGCTTCTACTACGAGTCCGTGGTTCTTGGGGAGGCGGGGAACACCATCGGCGCGATGCAGATCGGCGGCTCAGCAAACACCCACCAGCTACCCTTCATAGTCGCTACCTGTGACTATACGCTGATATCGGAGGAACTCTTCGCCGCCAGTGCCGAGATAGCTGGAGACCCCGATGTGCTGGGGACCCTCAAAGGCGAAGACATACTCAAATTTATCATCATGGTGCTCACAATTGTCGGGTTCCTCCTCGGAGCCACCGGTGTAACCACGATAGCTGACATATTGGGGTTGTGATAAAATGTCAGAAGTATACAAGAGAGAGCTGGTCTTCGTCGTAACTGCAATCGTCGCCATCGTTATGATACTGAACTTCTTCTTCGTCATTCCAGGTCTTTCCCCAGTAGCCGAACAACTTCAAGCCTGGGCGCTGATCATCCAGTTGATCGCCATCGCAATTGGGGCCGCGAACGTCATGCGGGTCCACTCTAGCTTGGTTCAGAGAAGGGTGCAGGGAAGGTGGTTATACAGCGCATGGCTTATCGGCTTGTTCGCTATCCTCACCATACTGGGACTGATAAACTTGGCAACTGGCACCCAAAACCCCTTCTATCAATGGGTTTTCGATCATGTCTACGTCAGCCTGGGCACGACTCTATACGCGATCACCGGATTCTATATCTTCTCAGCAGCCTACAGGGCCTTCAGAGCAAGGACGCTAGATGCGGCGATCCTGCTGTTGGCAGGATGCTTCGTCATACTGACCAACGCCCCCATCGGAGAGGTAATCTGGTCCGGGATCCCAGTCATCGGCAGATGGATGCTCGACTACGGTCAGGTACCCGCCATGAGGACATTCCTGATCACAGGCGCCTTCGGCTTACTAGCATTTGGCTTCAGGACGCTGCTGGGTAAGGAGACAGGCTTCTACGGGGAGGTGGCAGAATGAGTTCCGAGGGTATCTGGGATAGATTACAGACGATAGACAGGAGGGTCTTCTACTGGATCCTCTTCATCGCCCTTATGATCCCATTCATCAGGCCTATAGGGCTCCCAATCGCAATTACTCCCACTACTAGGGGCCTCTACGACGAACTCGCAGAGGTGCAGCCGGGAGACGTATGCCTGTTGAGCATCAGCTCGGGCGTGAGCGCCTGGGCTGAATGCCTCCCGGCGATGGTGGCCTCCGTCAAGATGCTCGTCAGACAAGAGGCTAAAATAATCTGCTGGGGCATGGGGCACGTCGACGTCGACATAACCTGGAACAAGATACTGTCACAAGTCCCCGAGCTGGAGACCTATACGTACGGTGAGGATTACGCATACTTCGGATACATACCAACCCAAGAGACCACCATCGCTCTCCTCGGCTCCAACATACGAGAAGTATTCACGCTGGATAAATACGGGACTCCGATCGACGACCTGCCTGTCATGCAGGGAGTGAACACCGCCAACGACTTCCGCCTCGTCCTGACCAGCGACACTGGCGATGTGGGCAGCTACTATATCCGACAGTGGCATACCAACTATGACACCCCCGTCGCCGAGGTAGGCATCGCCATGCTGGGTTCCAGCTACATGCCGTACATCCATTCAGGTGAGCTCTTCGGCATGACTGTTGGCTCGAGGGGCGGTGCGGAGCTAGAGATGTTGATCGGTTCGCCGGGGGACGCTACAATCACTATGGACGCGATCAACGTATCCCATATACTCGTCGTCATCGCTATTGTTCTAGCAAACGTAGGATACTTCGCTACAAGGGGGAAAAGATAAGATGTTTCTACCGAATGTAGCACAATATCCAACCGACCCGGCGGGAATTGCCGGGATCTGGGCAGCCTGGTTATTAATGCTGGCGATCTACAGCTATCCGCTCTTCAAGGAGAATCCGGTGTACAGGTTTGCAGAGCACACATTCATCGCCTCTACGTTGGCGATAACCGTCATAACCAACATCGACAGCCTGATACGGGGACCGCTAAACCCCTTGATAACGAAGGGACAGATTCTTCTAATAGTGCCAGTGATCTTAGGGTTCGCGATGTATGCTCTGCTCCATCCCGACTACAGGTGGGTCAGCAGGTACCCCATCGCCATCTTGGTGGGCACGGCGATGGGATTGGGCATGGCAAGCGTCATCATCCCTCAGATTACGAGCCAGGTGATCAGTACCATAACCGCCCCAACGACAGGCGCATCAAAGGCATGGTTCGACTTCGTCGTCATCGCCGTCGGAACCATCTGCGCCACGCTATACTTCCTACTCACCTACGAGCACACCGGCGTACTCAAACCCACAACTCGGATCGGGCGCTGGTTCATAATGCTGGGCCTAGGCGCATACTTCGGCAACACCACACTCTTCAGGCTGTCCATGCTCTCAGGCAGGGCTCAGTACTTCCTACAAGTCCTAAAGATCATCCCGATGTAGAGGCAGGACAAACCCCCCCCTTTATTTTTCAAACATCCACAGCACAGTTAGCCGAACGTCCATTCGATCGTTTTAAGAGGAATACACACTTCATAGACGATGGCGGCGCCTCAACATGAGAGTGTCTAAAACGATAACGGCGTTGATGGACGACTTGAGGCTCCATGCAAGGGTTAAGATCGAAAACTACCTTCTTGTCCACCTCGAGCTGAGGCCCTGCTCTCAGACCACCCTCCCTGCAGAGCTCCCAGAAGGCGAGGCCCTAGGAGCAGCCATCGACAAGAGGATATACCCTCTCCTTAGCCGCATCCGGGCTGTGGACGACCCAAGGAAGAGGCGGGCCACCATCGACAACGTGAAGAGGGAGATGAGAGCCGCCTTCAAGGAGATCGTCGAGGCCTCAGATCGATACCGAGCACACGTCGAGTGGGCGAAAAACCTGGGGCTGCGAAGCCTCAGGGCCGAGGTGAGGCCAACCGTCCACGAGCTCTACCTGTTCAAAAAGAGGGGTGTGGAGAGGAGGCTGAAGAGGTTGATGAAGGAAAGGGAGAAGCTAAGGCGGCAGGCCCTCCGGCGCCCGTCCCCAGACCTTGGAAGGGTCCAACTTGCTTACCCTGAGGAGTTCAAGAGCGGATGGCTCAGGGAGATGGGGGAGATCCTCGGATACCCGGGATGCTGCGTAGAGCGGTACGCCTCGGACAGAGACTTGGGCGTCTCGGTGGAGGAGCGTGCGGCACAACAGGTCAAGGAAGCGGAGCGGAGTGGAGCTGTCGACTCCTTCGCCTACTTCGTTGGCTACTTCTTTCCCTGCAGCCCCGACTGCGATGCCGCCCTCTCCCGGGGGAAGGAGTTCTACGACCGCCTTCGAGGGCTCGACCTAGGCCTCGGCGAACTCTATGCGTCGGTCGTCGCTGAGAACCTTGACCGCGTCTGTCGTCAGCCCGAGATCATAGCCGAGTATCGGGCTAGGGCGACGGAGTCGAACTGGCGAAGGTGCGAACATTAGCGGGTCCAGTGGTTGAAGATGCTCGGCTGGCTCTCAAGGGATGGGAAGCTCCTCCTAGCTGTGAGGCCCCTGCAGTCCTTCGCGAGCGGCTTCGTCTCGGTCTTCCTCGCCGTATTTCTGAGCTCCCTCGGCCTCCCGCTGTGGCAGATAGGCCTCGTGCTGACCGGTGGCCTCCTATGCTCGACCGCCTTCAACCTCGTAGCGGGTTTCCTCGCCGACCGCCTCGGCCGCGGGAGGATGCTCGCCCTCTTCGGGCTGCTCGCCACCTCCTCCGGCTTCGTCTTCGCGACCGCATCCAATCTGGCTGTCCTCGTACCCGTGGCAATCATCTCCACGCTGGGGTACAGGGGCGGCTTCGGACCTGCCAACATGCTCGAAAGGGTCATCCTGGCTCAGTCCTGCCCGGACAGGAGAAGGACGCGCATGTACGCGATGAGGAGCACTTTGAGCTCCCTCGCCACTTCGGCCGGCTCCCTATTCACCGGGATGGTCGTCCTGCTCCAGAGCTGGCTCTCCCTCACGGAGGTCGCATCCTACAGGGCGATGTTTGGGGTCTACGCCGTCCTCAACCTCGTCGCGGTCGTCCTCTACGCGCAGCTATCCGGAGAGTCGGAGGTGGAGCTAGCCTCGAAGGCAACGCCGCCTCTCTCGCACGAGACGAGGAGGAACGTCTTGAAGCTCTCGCTCCTGTTCAGCGTGGACTCCTTTGGTGGCGGGCTCATCACATCGACCTTAGTCTCTTACTGGTTCTTCGTCCGGTTTGGCCTCAAAATGGATGTCATCGGCTTCATCTTCTCAGTCTCCAGCCTCCTCTCCGCCGCGTCCTTCATGCTCGCCGCCCGCATCTCCGAGCGCATCGGCCTCATAAACACGATGGTCTACAGCCACTTGCCCGCGAACATGATGACCATAGCCATCCCCCATATGCCGACCCTGACTGCGTCGACGACCGTCTACCTGAGCCGCGCACTGCTCTCCCAGATGGACGTGCCAACGAGGCAGTCCTATGTGATGGCCATCGCGAGACCCGAGGAGCGGAGCCGCGTCGCCGGCCTCATCAACCTGCCGCGCAGCCTGACCATGGCCGTCAGCCCCAGCCTTGCTGGTTTCATCATGCAGTTCCTGGGCCTCTCTCTTCCCTTCCTCATCGCCGGAGGGCTGAAGGTGGCATACGACCTCGCGCTTTACTTCACCTTCAGGGGTGTGAAGCCACCAGAGGAACGACAGAGTGAATAGGAGCCGCACTAGCGGAGGGGAACCTCCCCTGGCTCGACGGGGATGCGCTCGACCTCGAATACGACGGGCCGCTCGACGTCGGGGCAGCACCAGTACTTGATCTTGTCCATGTAGTCCCACGCCTCAGAGGTCTCCCTGCACCACGCTGAGGTGAGCGGGAGCACGGCGCTGAGGGCGGCGAGGCAGACGCTGTCCGTCTCGCTCAGCACCAGTCTCCCTGGGTTTGTGGCGACGGTGATCCTGTCGCCTACCTTGTAAATCTTGCAGGGCCCTCCGACGTGGGTTGCCGAGTCATCCCTGCTCCTCGGCTTGGGGACTTCAACAACGGTGAATACGACCTTGTACAAGACTAGATCCTCACAACCCTCGTTGCACTAACATGCACGAGATGTGGATAAAAAAATTGGTGGAGTGCCGGCGTCCTACTGGAAGGTGTAGACGACTTGGACGGTCACCGTGATGCTTAGGGCGCCTTCGAGGATGGGCGTGGAGGCCCTGTCGATAGCGAGTGTCTCGGCAGCCGGATAGGGCCTGGGAGGGTAGTAGACGCTCTCGCTCACGTAGAGGACCCCTGTCAGCTCCAGTTCGAGGATCTCCGCGATGACTACAGCCTTCGCCTCCGCATCCCCCAGCGCATCCCTGTAGGCCTCGAGTTTCAGCTGCTCGGCAAGGTCATCCGACAACCCGAAGGAGACGCCTTCAATGCGGTTGGCTCCTGCCTCGCTCGCCGCGTCTATCACATCACCGACCATGCTGAGATTTGAGATCTTCACCCGTACTAAGTTGGTGACCCTGTAACCAGTGACCCGCTCCAAGTCGCGGTCGTACACCGGGTAGACGCCGTATGAGACGGTCTCGATGTCTTCTTCGTCTATGCCCAGCGACTTGATCGCGTCTATCACCGCCGTCATCGTCCCCGCGTTCTCTTCGACAGCCTCGGAGGCGTAGGGGCTCTCAGTCTGGACCCCAACCGTCAGGGTGGCCTTATTCGCTTGCGCCGAGGCGCTGCCCGACCCTGACAGGGATATGGTGTTCACCTGCTCGTCGCCGATCCATGTGGCTGCTACGGTCCCCAGCGAGGGCGGGATGCCCACGGGGAACCTGAACTCCTGTTCCTGAGGCTTCTGCGGTTTGTAGGCTATGATGGCTGCACCTAGGATGATGGATACGCAGATCGCGAATACGCTGATGTACTGCTTCTTCATCTCCATTTTCATCACGCATAATCTACGATCTCCGTGGTTATTATACCATAGTTTAGAACGGATGTTCCAAACAATAGAACGGGTACAGATGGAGCACCGTCTCCTTGGGTCCAACGAAGTATTATAATATATGAAAAAACAGCAGAAGATACTTTGATCAAGTTGTACGACCTAATGGTGAAGGGCGGAAATGTGGTCACCGGCGCGGGCAATCCCTGGTTCAGGGCTGACATCGCCGTCAAGGACGGTCGCATCGTCGAGGTGGGACTGGTCTCGGGGGAGGCCGAGGAGGTACTCAACGCCTCCGGAAAGGTCGTGTGTCCCGGCTTCGTCGACCTTCACGACCACTCTGACTTCACGCTGCTGGTGAACAGGCTGGCGGAGAGCAAGGTCCACATGGGGGTCTCCACCATCGTCTTCCCCAGCTGCGGCTCCGGCGCGTCGCCCCTCAACGAGGAGATGAGGTTTGAGGTCGAGCGCGGCAGCCCCTACCTGAAGGAGGCAGGCATCGAAGTCGACTGGTCGACGGTGGAAGAGTATCTCGAGCGGCTTGAGGAGGGTGGACTTTCAGTCAACGTCGCGCCCCTCGTGGGCTTCGGCATGGTCCGTAGATGCGTGATGGGGAGGGAGATGCGGGCGCCTACGACGGGGGAACTCGAGGCGATGAAGGCGGAGGTGGCTAAGGCGATGGAGGCCGGCTGTAGGGGGATCACCACCGGCCTAAGGTACACGCCTCAGAGCTACGCCGAAACCGAGGAGGTCATCGAACTGTCCAAGGTCGTCGCCAGATACGGAGGCTTCTACACGAGTCACATCCGAGACGAGGGCGACCGCGGCGAACCCGTCGGCGCAGTGGAGGAGATCATCCGCATCGGCGAGGAAGCTGGACTACCCGTGAACATTTCCCACTTCAAGGTTCTCGCCAAGAGTTTCTGGGACGTATGTCCCCGGCTCATAGAACTCGTGGAGGAGGCGAGGCGTCGAGGCGTCGACGTGACCGCCGACCAGTATCCCTACAGTGCGAGCGGCACAGGACCAGGCGCGTGGATACCCGGTTGGGCGAACGAGGGAGGGATGGAGTCCCTTGCAGGGCGGCTCAACGACTCCGAGCTTGCACCGAAGATCCAGGCAGGCCTCGTGGAGGCGATGGAGGAGCGTGGTGGTCCCGAGGCGGCGCTCATCTCCACATACCCTGCTGACCCTTCGCTCGTGGGAAAGACTATCGCCGATGTCGCCCAGACGAAGGGCGAGGGGCCAGGTGACACCGTCTTCAAGCTCTTCAAGGCCCATGTAGAGGAGGTGGTAGCCGGCGAGGTGGAGGGCGGCTTCGGATTCGTCAACTTCAACCAGACCGAGGAGAATGTGGAGATGATCATGGCTAGGCCGTGGGTCGCCTTCGGCACAGACGGCCGGGTCCACGCCCCCTATGGGGTACTCCCCAAGCATGCACCCGCGCCCCATCCCCGCTTCTACGGCACATTCCCGAGGATCCTCGGCCTCTACGTCCGGGAGAAGGGCGTTCTGAGGCTGGAGGAGGCGGTGAGGAAGATGACCTCCCTCCCGGCGCAGCGCCTCGGTCTCAACGACCGCGGCCTCCTAGCCCCGGGGATGTGGGCCGACATCACCGTCTTCGACCCCGAGACCGTCATCGACAGGGCCGAGTTCGTGCCGCCCGAGGCGACCATGCGCTACCCGGAGGGAATCGACCACCTCGTGGTGAACGGCGTAGTGACCCTGAGGGAGGGAGAGCACACTGGAGCCCTCGCGGGGCGCGTCCTCAGAAGGACAACCTAGCAGCAATGAGCCGCTCCAGTATAGACTCCCTATATCTGTAGACAATCTTGAGTATTGAAGGAACGACGGAGAAGAGAGCAAAATAGGTGGTGAAGAGCCGCCTACATCAACGCTTAAACGAATCATTTAATCGGCCTACACGAATCCCATTTATGAGACTCAGGATATCAGGAGATAAGGTCGCGCGAGAAAGAATCGGTAGACCAGTTTGATCATTAGAGGAAGATGATCAAAAGGAATTCATAGTATGATTCTGAATTTGCACTGCTCATCTCCTTTTATGATTGATTCTTCCATAATGACTTCGACTGGTCGTTCCAAGGCTCCCTCGAAAAGCGCCTTCGCCCATCCGCGAGAGCAGTGACAGTATGTTGGTGACAGCTGCCCCGGAGGGATTTTATTCACGTGTGAACAGTAACACCTTGGATAGATGATATAGACGTTGTCGCCTTCTCTATGGAGTTCATCAAAAACATCCCCAAACTTTTCCAAGAACTCGTCAAGATCTTTCGTTTTCTGGTAGATGGCCTTCGCCTTCTTAATGCGGCTTTGAGAAATGCATTCTCGCCCGCATCGTTCCAACACTCTTGCTCGTGTTTCCTCGTCAACATGCTCGTCTAGACCGGCTATTAGACATGCAATCCATCTTTCCATACGCTTGCTCATCCCAATCACTCCGAGATTTGACGATAGTAATCAAGAAAAATTGTAGGCTCTCTCTTTAAGTTTTACTTCT
>CAZRAV010000014.1:0-11374 GCA_964598175.1 uncultured Candidatus Bathyarchaeia archaeon
ACCTGCACCGGCCTCGGCTACACTGCACAGGCCGCCCTCGAATGGGGCGCCGACCTCGTTGTCTCCATCGAGCTAAGGCCTGAAGTGCTACACATAGCGGAGATGAACACCTGGTCCCGTGGCATATTTGAGGACCAGCGCATCCACCTCCTCCTGGGAGACGCCTACGTCATCCTCGACACCCTCCCCCAAGGCTTCTTCGACCATGTCGTCCACGACCCACCCCGCCTCGCCCATGCAGGCCACCTCTACGGCATGGAGTTCTACGCCAAGTTGTTCCGCATTCTCCGGAGAGGGGGGAAGCTCTTCCACTACACGGGCGAGCCGGGATCGAGGCGTCGCCGGATCGACCTCCGCAGAGGCGTGATGCACCGCCTCAGACAGGCAGGCTTCGAGAACACCGTCTACCACGAGAACGTCCGCGGGGTCACCTGTAGGAAGCCGAACCCGTAGCCCTAGACCGACTGCGTCAAGTGACCCCCTATATCGAGAGGGTCTATCAGACATCCGCTTCGGAAAACGTTGAGGCCGCCTCCCTCTTTCATCGAGATGTGAAGTGTTCGTAGACGCTCTTCGAGACCTTCGCTATGGTCTCCTCAGCGGCGAAGTTGTTGGCAGCCTCTTTTGTGAAGCAGGTTAGGATATACTGCTCGCCGCTGTCGCGGATTGTGATGATGCCGGCGTCGTTCCTGATGCCGGGGAGGCTCCCGGTCTTGTGTGCGACGTCGGACTTGCCCCAGGGCAGATACTTCGAGATCCTGTAGTCGCCAGTCTGGCACCTGCTCATCATCTCGAGGATGGCGTCGCAGCTCTCCCTGCTGACGGCTTCGCCCTCGACGATCATCTCGAGCAGCCGGAGCATCTCGTTGGGCGTGGTCACATCGTTATCCTCGACGCCGAGGGCCCATGACCCACCAATTTCAGTTTCTCGGGCCTTCTCCTCGAAGAGGTCGATGGTTTTCTCCTCGTCGGGTAGGTCGGTAAGGCCGATGAGGTCGAAGAGGATGTCGCGGCAGTCGGCCACCACCTCTGTCCTCTCCAGCCCCAGCCGTCGGAGGGTTGCGTTGACGTTCGCCTTCCCCACCTTCTCGACGATCAGGTCGGTGGCGGTGTTGTCGCTCACGATCATCATCAACGCCGTGAGGTCGCGGAGGGTGACCGGCAGCCCAGGGCTCAGCTCCTTCAGGATGCCAGAGCCGGGAACCTTATCCTCCCCTCTGAGGATCACCTTCTCATCGAGGCTTACGATGCCGGACCCCACCTGTCTGTAAAGCTCGACGATGACCGGGACCTTGAAGACGCTCGCCGTCGGAAAAAGCTCGTCTCCGTTCAGGGACGCCATCTCACCCGAATCTAGGTGCTTGACAGCTACGCCGAGTATCCCCTCGAAGCCTTCCGAGGACTCTTTGATTCTCTCTAGCAGCTTCATGCCTACCAACGATTAATCATGCCGACTCATGTAAAACTCTATGCCACAGATCAGCATTCGTCGCGTGCACCTGATGAAAGTTAAGTACCCCCATAGAACAGGTAGTGTATGATCTCAGTTGAGGGCAAATATACCCTATGAGCTGTGCGCCGACCTGGCATTGCTGAACGGTAATGTTTTGACCATGGATGCAGACAACTCAGTAGCCGAATCAGTAGCCACGAAGAGCAACCGCATCCTGAGGGTCGGCTCCAACGAGGAGGTCTCCCAGGTCATCGGGGAGGGGACTGATGTCTACGACCTGGCTGGGAAGACCGTGCTCCCCGGCCTAATCGACTCCCACATGCATCCAGGCTCATACGGCGTCTTCTGGGTTCGAGGAGTCAAATGCGGTCCCGACATCGAGTCGATTGAGGAGCTCATATCGAGAATCAAGGGAAAAGCAGATGCCTCCCCAAAGGGCTCTTGGATCCTCGGCTACGCCCTCGACGACATGAAACTCGGCCGATACCCAACGATGCAGGAACTAGACGAGGCTTCCCCGAGTAACCCGCTCTACATCCAGAGGAGGGACGGGCACATCGGCGTCGCCAACAGCCTGGCGCTCAGCCTCGCGGGCATCGACAGGGACACCCCTGACCCGCCCCACGGAAAGATCGATAGGGACGGGGAGGGAGAGCCCAACGGCGTCCTCCGTGAGAGCGCTAAGGACCTTGTCTACGGCATCATTCCTCCATACACCGTGGAGGAGTACAAGCAGGGTCTGAAGCACGTCTTCGACGAGTTCGTCTCCCTCGGCCTGACGACCATCCATGCGTCGATGGTCTCCTCCGACGAGTTCAGGGCTCTGCAGGAGCTGAAGATGGAGGGCGACCTGCGGGTGAGGGTGTGCGTCCACGCCTCCGGCAGGGAGGAGGGGATGCTCGAGGCCCTCATGGCGGCGGGGATCCAGACCCCCTTCGGAGACGAGTGGCTGAAGCTGACGGAGATCGAGTGGGTCTACGACACGTCCACAAGCGGTCGGACTGCAGCATACTACACGCCTTACGTCGGCGAGCCGGAGAACACTGGGATCCTGCTCTACGACCAAGAGGATATCACCAGACGCGTCGTGACTGCGCACAAGGCCGGCCTCAGGGTCGGGCTGGACGGCATCGGCGACCGCGGCATAGACAGGGCTCTCGACGCAATCGAGGCCGCGCTGAGAGAGGAGCCACGGGAGGACCACCGTCATAGGATAGAGCACTGCTGCTACGTGACGCCCCCCATCCAGCAGCGGCTGAGGAATCTGCAGGTTATCGACGCCTCCGCCACAGGCTTCATCCACGACCTCGGCGACGCATACAAGAAGAACCGTGGAGAGGAGAGCATGCGGTGGATGTGGCCCCACAGGACGCTCATCGACCTGGGCATACCCGCTCCTGGCCATAGCGACTGCCCTGTCTGCTCGCCGAACCCTTGGCTCGGCATCTATGGGATGGTGACGAGAAGGACGGACAGCGGCGATGTCCTCTACGAGGGGGAGGGGGTTACACCGATGGAGGCGATCAGGGCGTATACCATCGACGGAGCCTACGCGGCCTGGGAGGAGGACGTGAAGGGAAGCATTGAGCTGGGGAAGCTGGCCGACCTAGTGGTCGTCGACAGGGACCTGCTGACCATACCACTGGAGGAGCTGAAGGAGGTCAAGACCGTGATGACTATCATCGATGGGGAGGTCGTCTACAAGCGCTGACCTTAACCCCCGTGCGACAGGCATATTTGAAGATTTAAAGGATAAAATCTCAAATCCTGCATTTTTTGTAATTTGTCTGAGCACGCGCGCGATGAGAAATAAACTTATAATTTAGAGATATGGAATCATTGAAAAGATAGGAAATAGATGTTTATATTCCATAATTCATTTATTTAGTCGATGTTAATAATGGTTTTAGGAGATCTGCTTGATAGGAAAACTATTTTCATTTATTCTATGGTTATTGGTTGTCCTTTCTATCGTTTGGTTCAGAAATCGGGAAAAATATGAGGTTAAGGAAGTTAAGATGAACTATTCTCTCAACAATGTTTCCGATAATGAAATGGAATAAATAGAACTTAATTGGCAGGACACTCAAGATATCTAAGATATATTGTTTTTAGAATGCTTAGATCGACTAGCTGGAAAAAGCATCGAAAGGTTTTCAGAATTCAAAGAAGCATTTACATTTCATCCCTTTGAACTCATAGAAAAACGTAAAAAACCGCTTATCTGGATAAAGTATCCTTGGTAGAGCAGAGCTCCGTTGATGTGGTATGAGGGCTCTCGGAAAGCATCTGGCCCTTGAGGGGAACATACGCGTCCTTGCGGTCCAGACCCTAGTCTCCCAGCTCGGCTTCGGCATGTTCTACGTCATCTGGCAGCCCTACATCCTCTCTACGGGCGTCGGCGTCGTCGAACTCGGCGTCATCCAGAGCATTATCAACCTGAGCTCCGCGGCCGGCCTCATTGTCTGGGGCGTCCTATCAGACAGGTTCGGCCGGAAGCCCATCATATTGGCCTCGAATGCTTGCCGAGTGGTGGCGCTGGCGGCTCTCATCCTTTCAGGTAGCTTCCTATTCCTCGTCGCCTTCGCCTTCTTCGTCGGCTTCTCAGCACTATTCATGCAGGGTAACCCCGCTAGGAGTGCCCTTATCTCGGAGACCGTAGGACAACAGAGAAGGGCAACCGCTTTCAGCACCCTAATGTCCTTTTCCCAGATCACCACAACACTGACGGCGTCGGCCGGTGGATATATCGCCGTCACAGCGGGTTATCACCCCATCTTCTACATCTGCATAGCCGGTGACATCGTGGGCCTGATCCTCATGGCTCTCTTCATCGATGAGACCCGTGCAGAAGACACGGTCGAGGCCGAGAGGGTCGAGACTCCGGTCGACAGAGTTATCAGCTTCCTCAGACCCGAGGGCAACATAGTCTCCCTATACCTCATCATGATGGTGATGGGTGTAGGCTACAGCACGGGGTACTCGCTGCTCTACGGAACCTTGGTCGACAGGTACGGGTTCACCCCCTTCCAGCTCGGGCTGCTATCGACGGCATTCAACCTATCGTGGGGGGTCTCGTCCATCCCCCTGGGGAGGCTCTCTGACCGGTTCGGACGTCGTCCCCTATTGATGGCGGCTTGGGCGATGGCGGTCATAACGGTCCTGGGGTTTCTCGCATCCCGTAGCTTCGAGATGTTCATCCTCTTCGAGGTCACAAGCGCCCTCGACCCAGCCCTCTGGATACCGGCGTGGATGGCTCTCGTCTCTGAGAAGGTCCCGTCGAGGGGACTTTCCACAGTCATCGGTAAGTTAGATGCGTACTCTAGGCTGGCCAGCATCCCTGCACCCTGGCTTGGAGGTCTCCTCTACTCCTCCCTCGGCTTCGCTGCCCCCCTCGCCGTGCACCTGAGCTGCCTGATGATATCAGGTGTCCTCGTCTTCTCACTGGAAGAACCCTCGGAAAGACACGAATAAGCTCCTGAGACGAGATCATGCAACAAAAAATGCTCATTTGTCTCCGACACTGTGTTATATTTTCATGTGTAGTTGTCTCTGGATTTCCTTCTCAACTTCTTTTATGGATTTATTTGCGTCTATCATCGTCCATCTGCCCATGGAAGTTAAGGATAGGGCTTTACATCTAACTCGTTTTAACTCCTCCATGCTTTCAAACATTTCTAGTTTATTCCTCATCTGCAGTATCCTTCTGTAGGCTTCCTCCGGCTTTACGTCTAGAAAGAACATGAGATCCGGCGTCGGCACAGTGGAGGCGAAGAACTGGTAGGCTATCTTGTGCATCGGTGAAGGCAGGTAGGCCGTTCCCAGGAGGTAACGGACGAAAATAACGTAATCATATCTCCGCCACGAATAGAGCAGAATTGAACGGATGACATCGAGAAGATAGAAGAGGGAAGCACCGAAATGTGCGCTCCTCCCTTTCAAATATAGGAACTGTCTGGCTTTAACCCCGAAAAAACTGTCATTTGAAGGATGGCAACGCAGAAAAACTGTTTTCCCCTGATTCCTGAGGAAAGTGTATAGCCTGAGAGCTTGGGTGCTTTTCCCCGCTGCGTCCAGTCCATCTATGACTATGAAGACAACCGTTCAAACGCCTCCACGCAACAATAGGAATGCCAAAGCACCCGAAATTGGGACAGTCAAGTTGTCGAAGCTCACGGGAGATACACCCTCAACAAAAGCAGTGACAGCGGCAACCGCTAAGGCATGAGGGACCATCTCAAGGACAGAGATGGGATAGAGAGCTGAAAAGTAAACGAGGCTGAATGTAAAAATGAGGAAACTTACAAAAAACATCGCCATCGTGCCTTCGACGCTCTTCTCAGCGAAGAACGTGTATTTTCTCCTCCCATACCTTTCACCCACTATCGAAGCTGCGCTGTCTCCGTACGCCATGGGCAAGATGCCGGCTGCTATGATATGCGGCTTCGATGCGAAAAACATCGCCAGAAGAGTGTAAGAAACAGCGTAAAAGAGAGGTCCCAAAGTATGACCTTCCTCGGTTATCTCTGAAAGACCATTAAATCCCCAACCAATGTTCTTAAATGGAGAGTAGGGCGAAGCGAGAAACGTTACCAATATGAAAGAAGCGGCAATCAGGACCAGATAGATGGTTGACGTGAAAAACGGTATGATGAACGGGAGATTCCCGATCATGATGTGTAGGAACTTGCGGGAATCCTTCTTCGAGACGTGCAGGAGCCCTTCCATTTTACCCGAGAAGAGGATTAATAACAATATGTAGATATAGCAGAAAAGAGTCAGAAGCCCGTTCCTGAGAATTTCTCCGTAGAGCACCGGTTCATCTCCCCGGGATTGTAAAGCCCTCGTTCTCTGATGGAGCTACAAAGTATTTTAGCTTCACGAGGAAAGTGGCAGGATTCATAGCTTCACCCGAATGTTTATTATTCGCCGTCAAATTTTATCTACTGAATTTCTGGAGGTAGAAAGTTGGAAGAGTATACGCTGCCTAAACTACCCTACGCTTACGACGCGCTTGAGCCATACATCGACGAGAGGACGGTGAGGCTGCACCACGACAAGCATCATCAGGGCTACGTGAACGGACTGAACGCTGCGTTGAAGAAGCTCGAGGAAGCCCGGGCGAAGGACGACCACTCAGCCGTCAAGGACCTACTGAGGGCTGTGGCTTTCCACGGCTCGGGGCACGTGCTTCACACTCTCTACTGGGAGGGGGTGTGCCCGACCTCAGAGAGCAGGGAGCCAGCCTCTGGAGCGTTCTTAGACCAAGTGAAGAAGGATTTCGGCTCGCTTGTTGCTTTGAAGGCGGAGCTCTCCGCGGCGGCTAAGGCCGTGGAGGGCTCAGGGTGGGGTGTCCTCGCTTGGGAGCCAGTGGGCGGGCGGCTTCTGGTGCTGCAGGCGGAGAACCATCAGAAGCTGACTGTCTGGGGGGTGAGGCCTCTGTTTGTCATCGATGTCTGGGAGCACGCCTACTACCTGAAGTACCAGAACCGACGGGCCGAGTATGTCGACGGCCTCTGGAATATTGTTAACTGGGCTGAGATCGAGAGGAAGTTCAAAGCCGTCAAGTGACCGTCTTCTTCCACTAGTAGAGCTTCCCTTTTTTCTCATCTGAAACGGGGCCCAAATCTCGTCGGCTCCTAGCACTTCCATCCACCTCCTCACGATAAATCTTTACTTAGCGGGGAGGACATACTAGAGTCAAAACGATAGTGAGAACACGCTCGCGCGAGCGTCCCTCTCGAGGGAGTTGAGCAGAGAAACGACTCCACTCAACACATGTCCCCCTTCCCTCTTTTCTCTGCTTCCTCTGGTGGGGACCACTCGAATTCCAGCTCTACCTCGAGTTTTCCGTCTTCCCAAGCATATAGGAATTTGACCTGTAGAGGCTCAGTTGGCTCCACCACGGCAGCCTCTAGAGGGGGGAGAAGCTCGGATACGTCGAAGTGCCCAGTCCTTAAGCCCTCGCCCATCCCTATGAGGATGTTTCCCATCTCGTCCCTTGAGAGACTACCTCTGAACCGTCGGATCGCCCTGTGGGCCTCACCATAGGCCTCTATGTGCTCCATTACCTTGCTCCATCTCATCACTGCCCCCCTTAGGATCCCATCACCCTTCTCTGTTATCGTGTAGTAACGCCTATCCGGAGCATCGTCCCTATGTTCAACCCTGCTTGAGATCAGCGACGCCCGGCTCAACCTCTCCAGAGCTGGATAGATCGTCCCAGCCTTCGGCTTCCAGTAACCCCCAAACATCCTCCCCAAGCGCTGTATGATCTGATAACCGTAATTCGGACCCTCTGAGAGGACGAGCAGAATCCAAAACTGGACCGGGCTGATTCTATTCCCCCTTGGCATAAAGCTGTGCATTACGTACCACCCACATCCATTATATATGTAATAAATCTTTATATATAGATAATCTACTTATCAGTTTGGTTATTGTTATGAAGTGGGTTACAAGACGGCATGTCCACGTTGATAGGGTCGCATGTCCCTGGCTCATTAGTAAGTTCGTTGATAAAGATGCGGAGTTCATCTTCGTCCCCTGGCCCGGTCCCCTACCTACTCCCAATATGGGCATACCCTTCGACTTCCCCCGTTCCGACTTCGAGCTAGGGCACCATGGTGGAAAGTGCACCTTCGAGGCGATCATCGAGAAGTACAACATCAAGAAACCTTGGGTCCTGGAGCTCGCCAAGATCGTCCATGCAGCTGATGTAACCTCAGATATAGATAAGGCGCCTGAGGCCCAGGGCGTCGAAGCTATCGCCGCCGGAGCGATGTACACTGTAGAGGATGACTATGAGGCTCTCGAGAAGGGTTTCTTCGTCTACGACGCCCTCTATGCCTATATCCAGCTCAAGAAGATACAGGAAGAGTACAGGGATGAGCTAGCGAAAATGGACCGTGGTAAGCGCTTCGATTTCATCAAGGAGCGGATAAAGAAGCCGCCCGAAGTCAAGGTGAAGAGACCCTCGAAATGAGGTGTGTCACGCGCCATAATCCAATGTCGATAGGTGTGCATCTATCTGGCTCGCCCCAGTAGCATAGATGCTTTGAGGAGCGAATAGAGTTGGCGGAAGTGTCCAATGAGGACATCTCCCTTACGGGTACCTTCTTGGCCCTGATACTGATAGGGTTCTTCGCCCGTCTCAGCTACAGCATGGCTAGGACTCCGGTTCTCGCGCTGTTCGCGAGGGCCCTCGGGGCGTCCTCGACCATGATCGGCTTGGTGGTGGGCATGTCAACGGTGACAGGCATCTTCTTCAAGGCTCCGTCGGGGACGCTGTCCGACGTATACGGGAGGAGGGCTGCGCTCCTGGCCTCGGTGCTGGTGTTCGGCCTAATGCCCTTCACCTACATCCTAGTCCACGACTATCATCTTCTCATCGTCATCCGTTTCTTCCACGGTTTCGCCACGGCTATTTACGGGCCTGTAGCGATGGCGGTCATCATCGACATCGCGGGCGACCGGAAGGGGCAGCTCATCGCCACCTACTCGTCCATCTCCATCCTCGGCGGCCTTGTGGCTGCGCCCCTGGGCGGAGGCCTCCTCTACGCGCTCGGCGGCGCAGACCCCTCGCCAAGCGTCTTCCACCTCATCTACCTCGTCGTTGGCTGTGTCGGCAGCATCTCCCTCCTCCTCGTCCTCGCCCTCTGGCGCCAACTCCCGAGCCGACCCTCGCCTGAGCCGCCAACCCTTAGGGAGGTGATGGGCAAGTTCAGAGATGATGTCGTCGCTGTGGCCACGGACGTGCAGGTGCTCCTGACGAGCTCCATGGAGGGGGTTCAGAACCTGACGGTCGGAGCCCTCGAGGCCTTCCTGCCCATATACGTCACCACCACGGTAGGGCTTTCATCTCTCCACGCGGGCATCCTATGGGGCCTCCAGCTCGTCGTCCTCGTCCTAATCCGCCCCGTGATGGGCCGGGTCTCCGACGTCCGCGGCAGGAAGCCCCTGATCACGGCGGGGATGCTGCTCTGCGTCGTCTCCTTCGTCCTCTACCCCGTGATGACCTCCTTCGCCGCCCTCTGCGCGCTCACCCTCGTCTTCGGCGTGGGAGAAGCAATGGTGACCTCCTCAACGGCGGCGATGGTTGCGGAGCTGAGCAGGGCAAGCGGGCACGGCACCTCGATGGGGGTCTTCGGCAGCCTCTGGGACATAGGTCACGCAGCGGGCCCCATCGCGACGGGGTTCCTGCTCCTCCACCTAGGCTACGTGCAGGCTTTTGGGGTGATCTCAGGCGTCCTCCTCATAGCCACGGCTGCCTTCCAGCTGTTCGTCAGAGAGTCTCGGAAGGCTGAAGGTTGAGTCGAGTCACGTTGTCTATCTCTGTGCCTCCTCCGGCTCCTTCACGAGGAGGTAGATAAGCGCTAGGCACATCACCATAGCGGAGGAGAGGATCATCCACAGATATGTTGTATCCATTTTGTAGATGTATCCACCGAGGAGGGCACCCACTGCAGCAGGGGGGAAGAGCAGGAAGCCCCCTCCCCAGAAAGCCCCGAAGCTGATCAAGACGCCACGCTCACCGAGCAGTGAGTAAAGCCTGCCACGGCGGTTACGCGGGATCATGTCCGCGATTAGGGTGGAGAACGCCGGCATCATCATGCTGTTGACCAGGGAGAGGGTGCACAGGATAGCAACCACTCCGAAGAAGCCGCCCGTGTATAGGTAAAGGAAGATGGTGAAGGGAGCGATGGCCATGCCGATCAGAATCATCCTCCTGGGACCGAATCTGTCCACAAGCGAGCCCATGGGGAGTGCTATAGCGATGCCGACAAAGCCGGAGATGAGCATCACTATCCCCCACTGGTATGGTGTCAGTCCCACCACCTCATTGGCGTAGACGACCCAGAAAGGTGCAGTCATCGAAACGAATAAGGAGGCGAGCACCTCGATGAGCACAATGACCCTGAGAGGTCTATCCATCCACTTCACGGACTCGAGGATGCTGGAGTACGCCGACTTCAAGACCGCTGGCAGATCCCCGATAGAGGGGTTCTCCCCCACCTCGTCCCTCTTGAGGGTCTCCTTCAGATACTTTGTGCGTATAGTGGCGACTACCAAGCCAGTGACCGTCGCGATGCCCCAGCATAGACGTAAAGCTTGGACCATGCCAGCGTCCCCTCCGCCATACGCGTTTATTATCCAGCCGCCGATGTAGGGAGCGACGATCCGGACGGCGCCTGGAACCGCCATCATGATGGCGAAGCCACGCCCCCTGACGCCTGGAGGAAGCGAGTCCGCAGCCAGCGCATTCATGGCAGGCACGTAGAAGAGAAAGAGCTGGTTGAGGAACTGACCGGCTGCGACGGCCTGCCAGTTCGTAGCGAAGACAAATAACAGGTGGACGATTGCATAGAGGTATGTGGAGTAGCCGATGAGCTTGACTCGTCCGCTCCTGTCGGCGATGTACCCCCCCACGGGGTAAAGGAACATGCCCGCTAGGATACCCAGGGAGTTGATGAGGCCAATCTCCGTTGGAGTCCCACCCAAGGCGAGGATATAGAGACTGAAGAAAGGGTAGACGATGCTGGTGGACCAGCTCCACAGGACTCGACAGACCATCAGCACTAGGATATTACCCCTGAGGAACCAGAAGGGCGACTGACTGCGTTGCTCCACCCTTTCCAACAGCGTCATCCCATCATTGTTAGAGAATCATACCGTTGGGTATGCGGTGCTAGAAATATCTTTCTTCCTTAGTACGTAACAGGGATGATTCTTGATGAATTTGCCGCAGTAGGGGTCCATATGTCAGAAAACCCAATGCTGTAAAAAAGGGGTTATTTATTCCTAGTTATTTTGAAGGCAACGAGGTTGTATCTGTCAGGGCACTCGTAAGTGAACTCGTCCTGGCTCTCGCGCCAGGGGATGGCACCTCCCATGGCGAGTGTCATCAGATCGGAGGAGCAC
>CAZRAV010000015.1:0-10999 GCA_964598175.1 uncultured Candidatus Bathyarchaeia archaeon
CCACGATGAGGACGCCGTCAAAGCCCCTTAGAAAGGACTCTAACACGACGACGGGGTCGATTCTGCCAGTGCATTTCACCTTCACTGTTCGGACATACATAGAAGGCGTCAGGAGAAACTCATCATGGATTTCGCTCGGGTTAACTGACCAATCACACACGGACAGAATGGTTCTAAGCTGAGTCTCATCCAATATCCTTGTCTCCTACCGAGTTAAGATCTCGACAAGACATTCGTCTGATAGGCTTCTCATTCTTACGGCCCTCTCGGGACAGCTCGCAGCGCACGTTCCACATCCCTTACAGGCCTCCTCATCGACCCTTGCGACGCCCTTTTCATCTTTGGACATGGCGTGATATGGACAGACTGATACGCATACACCGCATCCTGTGCATAGTAAATCGTCGACCTCGGAACAATCTGCCTCGCAGAATCCCTCTTCTACTAGGCATTCAGAGCACGGGCCGCAGTTGAGGCATCTATGCGCTTCGATGATCCCGGTGACTTTATCGAATCCGAGTTCAACCTCGTTAAAATTGCCCAGCCTTTTCTCCAGCGGTAGATACGAGGCCTTCTGGCTAGGTCTCTTTTCGATTGCCTCTGCTTCCGTCGCCCAAGTTTTCTCTTCGATCTCTTTTTCTCTCCAGGTTGAGAGATCAACCCCTTTGAGGTACATGTCTATGGCCGTTGCGGCTCTTTTTCCCGCGGCGATTGCGTCTATGACCGATGCCGGGCCAGTCACTACATCCCCTCCGGCAAACACTCCAGATATACCTGTTTGTAGTGTGATGGGATCGACTTCGATTATGTTCCGCGGGCTCACCTTCGTCCCTTCGGGAAGGAAGGAGAGGTCAGGGGTCTCGCCTATAGCAATTATCACGGCATCGACGGACAGTAAATGTTCGGAATCCTCTATCGGGATCGGCCTGCGTCTACCGCTCTCATCAGGTTCGCCGAGGCGCATCCTGATGCATTCGATTGCCTCCACCCTTTCGCCGTCGCCGAGTATCCTCGTCGGGTTTGATAGAAGCTTTAATTTTAAGCCCTCAAGCTCGGCTTCCTCAACCTCATGGGGATGGGCTGGCATCTCCTCCCTCGACCTTCTATAGATGAGGGTCACTTCGTTTGACCCCAATCGGAGGGCAGTTCTAGCGGCGTCAACAGCGACATCTCCACCCCCGATTACCGCGACCCTCCCCTCGAGACGGGATCTTCTCCCAGTCCGGACATCGCTTAAAAACTCTAGTGCGTGGAATACACCTTCAGACTCCTCGCCTTCTATACCCATACGTCGGCTCCGCATGGCCCCCACGGCGATGAAGACCACCGAATAGCCTTTATCCCATATCTCTTCGAACGACAGATCCTTTCCTATGGTTGTGTTGGTTCGAATCCCTACCCCGGAATCTAGTATATAGTTTATCTCTGCGTCAAGCACCTCCTCAGATAGCCTGTATCGGGGAATGCAGTATCGCAACATCCCCCCAAGTTTTGGATGGCTCTCGAAAATCGTGACGGGGTAACCCATCTTCACAAGTTCATAAGCTGCTGTAAGCCCAGCTGGCCCCGAACCAATGACAGCGACCTTTTCCTCGTGAGTCTTCGGAACTATTTCAGCGTGTGTTTCCCTCTCTACGGTGAATTCAGTGTCCGAGACTAACCGCTTGAGCAGTCGTATGCCAACAGGGGCGTCGACGTTGTTCCTGTAACAGGCTTCCTCACAGGGGCTGAAGCAGACCCGACCACATACCGCTGGAAAGGGGATGGATCGCCTTATGACCTCAAGGGCCTCCTTAAATCTCCCATGAGAAATCAGTGAGACATAAGCCTGGATGTTGACGTCCGCAGGACACGCCACCCTGCAAGGTGGAAAACACTTCTTCTCAAGCTTTTTGGAGAAGGAATGAAGATCATTTGACAAATTAGAACTCAAATGTTCTCCACCTGAACTTATTATCCAATCATTTGAATGGCGGTCCAATTAAAATGTTACTATAAGAAGTAAAGGAGATCTAATCTCTTGATTTAGCGTTGGTCTTACCTCCACCCTCATATTATCATTCTCTTTTTTCGTAGTTGCTACAGTGGGAGCCTTAAGGCTTCGAGCGCGCCTGAGAGAGGCCTCTGAGCCGCAACCTCCAGATCTCCAACCGATTCCGTCAGATAATCCCGTGAAAGCATCATCACAAAGGGTTTATACTGTGAAGTTGCTTGTTTGAAAAACTATCTAGATTTCGGCGGATACATCGACTTTTTACGCAGTTTCAACCCTTCTATTCTCAGGTGATCTTTATGGGAAGAGTAAAAGGGTTCAGGTTAAAAGGCGTCATGCCGGCGGTGGTTACACCATTCGATAAACATGAGGCGTTCGAAGAGCAAGCGTTCCGAAACCTCATCGACTGGCTCATCAAGAAGGGCATCACCGGCATTATCCCATGCGGAACGACTGGCGAGTTTTCCTTGATGACGCATGGGGAACGTGCGAAGGTTATCGAGGTCTGTGTGGACCAGGTGAACGGTCGGATCCCCGTTATCGCGGGGACGGGCGACACGGCGACAAAGCTCGTCATCGATGCGACTAGACATGCGAAAGACGTTGGTGCTGATGCCGCTATTATCGTCAATCCGTATTATCTGAGGCCGAAGGGCGGGAAGGGGATCTACGACCACTACCTCAGAATTGCCGAGGCAGTTGACATCCCCATCGTCCTCTACAACATCCCCTCGACCACGGGCCAGTACATTCCGTGGCAGGTCATCGAAGACCTAGCGGAGGTCGAGAACATAGTCGGGCTGAAGGACTCCAGCGGAGACATGAAGTACATGATGTCGGTGCTTGAGAAGGTCTCTGACAAGATTGACGTCGTCGTCGGCTGGGATGAGATAGTGCTCCCAGCCCTCACTGCGGGGGCCAACGGGATGATCCTTGCCAGCGTTAACGTAATCGCTCCAATTTGGCTCGAAATCTATGAGAAGGTGAAAGCGGACAAGCTGGATGAGGCGAGGGAGATCCACCGACGCATCCAGAAATTCACTCGACACATCGTCGCCTCAGGTGCCCTTGGCTGCAAGGCCTGCCTCAACTATATGGGCGTTCCTGTTGGGAGAGCGCGACAGCCGATCATCATGGGTGATACACTCAGCTTCGAGATCAGGGAGGAGCTCCGCATCGAGCTTGAGAAGCTAGGGCTCCTGGAGAGGAGACCCATAACCTTCAAGGTGGAGCCGGAGAGGCCGCTTGTGGCTCGATTCGCCTCTGTCGGCGTCACCCCTGAGGTCATAGACCAGTTCACGCTGAGGACCGGCGAGGCCCTCGTCGACCCCGACTCCAACGAGGTGGCGCACATCGATCTCCTCATCGGCAGCGTGGACGGGCCTGTGGGCCAGGCCTACGCCAACGCCCTCGCGAGGCCAACAAAAGAGCGGGAGGCCCTCCAGGCCATCTTGGAGCCGAACATGGCGGTGAAGCCTCCGACCATGATCGTGCCGACGGTGCCGGTGAGGGGGCTGAGAGATGCAAGCATGGTCTACGGTCCCGCCCAGGCGGCCGTGGCCAAGGCCGTAGCAAAGTCTGTAGAGGACGGCATCCTCCCGGCGACGGACGATCTCGTCCTCATCGCGAACGTCTTCGTCCACCCTACGGCGAGCCGACGCAACAGGGTCTTCATCAACAACTACAAGGCGATGCGTCACGCCATAAGGAAGGCGATGGAGGGGAGGCCGACAGCCGAGGAGGCCGTCGAGAATGCGGACAACGCCCGCCATCCGTTCAGGGAAAGCCTTTAACATCACTCCCTTTTTATTCATGCTTTGATAACCGATTCAGAACCGATTCTGGAGATGTATTTTTGCGAAAGAGGGCTTACTTCAGCATCTTCGGCGTCGTAGCGACGGCGGCAATCTCGGCGACCTTGCTCTGGCGAATGCTGGTTGATGGCAGCAGCCTTGGCAAACTCGGTCTCGGTGGCGTCTTCCTGGCCGCTATGCTTAGCCACCTGACCGTCGTCGCCCGTGACATGTTCGTGCCTATGTTCCTCTCCTTGACTCCCATCTACAGCCCCCTGCTCCTTGGCGCCGTCGCGGGATGGGGTGGAGCCCTCGGCGAGGTCACAACCTATTTTCTCGGCTGGGGGGTCGCCGAGTCCGTTCGGGAGAACCGGAGCAAGATGGAAGATCGGGTAGCCGGCTGGATAAGGCGGTACGGGCTGTGGGCGGTTTTGCTAGTCTCCCTGACGCCGCTACCGGACACGCCCGTCGTTCTCCTCGCCGGTTCGGGCCGTCTGTCGTTCAAGAAGCTGCTCATCGTCGAGGGTGTAGGGAAGACAGCGTATTACTCGTTGGGGGCTATCGTCGGCGGCTTCCTCTACACTGGCATGACGGATGTGCTGGGGAGCCTCTTCGCCTCCACGGTCGTGGTCTCCATCTCCGTCGCCTTCTGCTTCCTGGTCACGTGGAGGAAGAGCAGGGACGCCATCTTCAGCTTGGTCGAGTGGCTTATGCCCTAGCCCCGGTGGAGCGTCCTGAGTAGCTCCTCCGCGGAGAGGGCGTTCGCCACGTTCTCGACCCCCAGCCAACCCCGCCTGGCCACGGTTGCGCCGAGGGATAGGAACTCGAGCTGGTTAAGGGCGTGGGCGTCCGTCCCGATGGACATCCTGACGCCCTGCTCCATGGCCGCACGGCTGTTCACGTCGTTCAAGTCGAGACGGTCGGGGAAGGCGTTGATCTCCATCATTACCCCCTGAGACGCGGCTGCCTCAAACACCTCGTCAAGGTTGAGGGCGTAGGGCCGCCGCCTCTGGATGAGCCTCCCGGTCGGGTGACCTATTGACGAGACGTTGTCGTTGTGGATGGCGGAGACGATGCGTGTCGTCATCTGTTTCTCGTCGGCCTTGAAGCCGGAGTGGACGCTGGCAACGACGAAGTCGAGGTCGCAGAGGACCGAGTCGGAGAGGTCGAGGCTGCCGTCTGCCTTGATATCGCACTCGATCCCCTTGAAGATGGTGAAGCCGTCGAGCCGCTCGTTCAGCCCGTCGATCACGGCCATCTGCTCCCTCAGCCTCGCCTCATCGAGGCCCCTAGCTATGCCCAACGACTTCGAGTGGTCGCAGACGGCGAGGTACTCCAGCCCTAGCTGCTGCGCATTCTCCGCCATCTCTTCGATCGATGCCGACCCGTCGCTCCACTTCGTGTGGATGTGGAGGTCGCCCCTTACCTCGCTTGGGTTGATGAGTTTTGGGAGGCGGTCCTCGGTGGCGGCCTCGATCTCGCCCCGGTCCTCCCTCAGCTCGGGCTCCATCCAGTTCATACCCAGGATGCGGTAGATCTTCTCCTCGGTCTCCCCCGCTACTCGCCTATCGGAGTCGCGGTCGAAGAGCCCGTACTCGTTGAGCTTGTACCCCATCTTGACCGCGATGGTCCTCAGCTTGATGTTGTGCACCTTAGAACCCGTGAAGTATTGCAGGGCCGAGCCGTACGAGTCTGGGGGCACCACCCTCAGGTCGACTTGGAGGCGGACGCCTACGACGATGGTGCTCCGCGTCGTCCCCTTCGAGATTACGCGGCTTACTCGGGGCATCGATACGAACCACTCCGCGACCTCATCTGGTCTAAGGGAGGAGACTAGGACGTCGAGGTCGCCGATGGTCTCCTTCCTGCGGCGGCTTGAGCCGGCGGTCTCAACCTCAAGCACGGCGTCCGACTCCCTCATATACTCGACGATCTGGTCGATGACTGGAATGATACCCCCGAGGAGGAACCGCTCCTGTCTGCCCCGGTAAGCTTCGATGCTCTTGAGTATGTTCTCCTCCGTTTTCTCCCCGAATCCCCTGAGATCGCGGAGCTTCCCAGCCTTGACGGCTTCCTCAAGGGCGTCGATGGAAACGATGCCAAGCTCGCTGTGGAGCCTCAGCGCTGTCTTCGGACCTATGCCCTCAAGCTCCATCAGGTCGCGGACGCCGTGGGGAAGGGACTCCCTCAAATCCTCCAGCTGACTGCTCTCTCCCGTATCCAGAACTTCTTCTATTATGGCTGAAATGCTCTTCCCCACGCCAGGAATCTTCACGAGTTCACCCCTGTCGCGAATCCGTCGGATGTCCTCCGTTAGAGACGCGACTCGCTGAGCTGCCATGAGGAAGGCCCTGCTCCGGAAGCGGTCGCCCTTTATGGTGAGTAGCTCACCCATCTCGTATAGGACTTGGGCGACCTCGGCGTTGACGCTCATAGCCCTCACATGGAATTGGTGCATCCCCGTTCTTAAACTTGAAACCTAATTAACCGATTCCACTAGTACGTTATCCTTGTGTTAGCCTCTTCTTCGCTATGAGAGGCCCCACCAAGGCTCCGAAGATAACCGTTCCGATGACGATGGGGAAACATAGGTTCGTGTACGATTCAGGAGACTGGAAGTACAGCCTCTCGGGGTCTTGGAGGGATGGCAGCTGGGACATGACGAGTGCAGGGAGGCCATTGGCGAATATGAGCTTCGTCAACGTGGACTCCACATTTGAGAACTTGAGGGGCCCCGAGACGAGTGTCACGGCCAAATAGCGGATGGCGGCCAGAATGGCCACCAGAATGATGCCGTAGATCATGAATTTCCGGGACAGCGAGACGATGATTCCGATGAAGACGAAGAAGAACGATTTAATGAGAAATGTGATCTCCTCGTGGAACTCCCTAAGCTTCCGCTTATCTATTCTCACCCTCATCTCAATGCCCAGCTTCCCGGCCAGATACTGAAAGTTTGTGAGCGCCAGGCCGAAGGCAAGGGCTGACACCGGGCCAGCGCCGTGCCCAGCCACCGACTCTGCGATGATGTATGTGGGGAACAGCGTCGCGATAGTCATGATATAGTTGAAGGGCTTCTTATGTAGCAGGTCGAGTACTTGAGCCCACGCTAGACCCACAACAAATCCGATGATTGAGGAGATGGAGAACGTGAACAGGATGTCCTTTAAACCATCCTGTATGGAGACCCCTGGAAGCATGATCATCCTGATGAAGGTCATGGCGGTTACGATGCAGAGGGGATCCGAGATCACCGACTCCATCATCAATATCACCTTCACGTTCCCTAAGTCGCGGATGATCCGTTCTAGGCCTCCGATGATGCCGAGGACCGTGACGGTGCTTGTGCCCCCTATCATGGCCCCGAAGAGGGTCGCCTGCATCAGGTTGAAGTTCTCTGGCATGAGGAAGTGGAGGACATAGCGGACAACGACCAATGTGATGATGAAGGTTGTGATGCTGAGCACCACGGACTTTAACATGGTCTCCATAATAGTCTTGATGTCAACATTGATACCTGCGTCGAACAGGATGATGTTGAGCGCGACGATGCTCATCAAAGGCGACAAGGATATGAAAAGCTCCGAGTCGAAGAAGTTGAGCACAGGACCGAGCAGTATGCCGAAGGCCAGCAGCCATATGATGTCAGGAATCTTCGTCCTACTGTAGAAAAGTCCGCTCAACCACCCTAGAAACAGAGTGGACGACACCAGTATCAGGATGCTGTTGGCGTCAATCAAGATTACCAAGCACCCGACGGATTGACCGCATACTTAACTGGTATGGGCGCCATAAATATATCCATCTCCGCATTGGGATAGATTGTCCCAAGTCCCTTCAGATTAACTTTCTAATCCCTCCAGTAACAATTTTCTTTCTCATCATACCAAAGAGAAGTGGCCTGCCCCAAATATTCAAGGTAAGCTACGCATTTCACCTCTCTACTTTTATTCTTTTCCCTTGAACATTGGGAGCTCGCGGTGGGTAGTATATGGCGGAAAAATGAAAAAGATGACTGGCTGAAACTTTCTAAGCGCATTCCATGAGTCTTGAGGCACGTTGTCACCCCACGCCATACCGTCACTCATCCAATTGCTTAAAAACAGAACGTGTAGATTCAGATCAGGTCGAATATGCCGTTGAACAGGGAGAGAGCCAACGAGATAATGCGGAGTCGAGGCGTAGACGCCATAATCGCCTCGTCCCTTGAGAATGTCTACTACATCTCGGACTATTGGAGCTTGGGACAGCAGCTGCGCTGCGGCACACAGGCCTACGCGCTGATGCCTGTGGATGGAGACCCTGTCGTCGTCGCGCCACTTAATGAGGTTGATCTCATCGTCGACAGCGAGACATGGATCGAGAATGTGAATTTCTACGGTGGCCTCGACATCGAAGTCGCGAAGCCTGGCGAGGTCTCGGAGCAGACTCATAGAGCCATCGACCTCTACAAGGCTGCTGAACCCGCGGGTGACGCGGTCTCAGCTCTCTTCAAGGCTTTGGAGGAGCGCGGACTGACTCGTGGAGCCCTCGCCCTCGATACATCCGGAGTCTCGCCCGGACTTTTTGAGGTGCTCCAGCAGAAGCTGCCCGACGCAAAGCTCGTCGAGGGAGTTGACCTGCTGCAGGAGATAAGGTTCATCAAGACGAGGAAGGAGGTCGACCGCATCCAGAGAGCGACGGAGATCACGGAGAAGTCGATGGAGGATGCGCTGGAGATCGCGCGGTCAGATATAATGGAGCTCGACCTGGCGGGGATGTTCGAGTACTCCGTAGTCTACGACAGATGCCGAGTTACGCATAACCTCATCGGGTTCGGGGAGCGGAGTGCCTTCCCCCACCCTATACCGACCACCTTCAAGGCCCGGCGTGGCGACATTATACGGATGACCCTAGGCTGCACATGGCTTCACTACCACTCTAACATCTCAAGGACCGCCGTCATCGTGCGCCCATCATCCCGGATCAGGAAGCGTTGGGAGGCCGTCTTGAGCGCCCAGCAGGCGGCCCTCGACGAGGTTAGGCCTGGCGCGAAGCTCCCGGAGGTCTACGCCGCAGCCGAGAGGGAGCTGAAGGCAGCTGGACTAAAGTGTTTAAACGCCTGCTTCGGCCATGGTCTCGGCGTCGAGTGCAATGAGAGGCCCTGGATCGGAAAGGGGAGTGGTGGCGAGCTGCTGGAGGGGATGGTCGTCAACATAGATGTCCCCTATCTTGAGCTGGGCTCAGGTGGGGTTCAGATCGAGGACACGGTCCACGTGACGTCGGAGGGGTTCAAACTCTTAACCCGGACCGACCGTGACCTCTACCTCCTGTAATTCAGCGTCATCGAATGGGCGTTAAAATTCCCGACTTGTTTAGATCTGTATTTTACCCTGGATGATATTCTCCTTCTTTACCTTCAGCTGTTTCTGCAGCCAGTTCTTGGTCTCTTCAACATCGATGTCGTAGATGATCTTGTAGACGGCAACACCGTCGGGCATCTTGACTTCTGTCCCCTTCACCGAGATGTTGAGGCCGCAGCTTAGCTTTCCCCGAAGGACAGTGGGCATAAGCTCAGTGCTGCTGATGTCGATGCCTTCGATGACGGTCTTCTCCTCCTTCTCCCTGTACCTGATCGCCATGTCAGGAATCTTCTCCTGATAGGAGTAGAGGAATCCATCCTTGACAGCAGAGACCTTGAATTGTTTATCTTCAATTTCGAAGGCGACGAGATTGGACTCGAAACATCGTTCCCTGAATTCCGTCCACTCGTGGAGAATCACCGAGATCGTTGGCTTCCCCACCTCGATTTTAGCAGCCGCGGCGGGAATGGGGGCGTAGCCAGCTAAGGTATCCTCAAGCTTTGAGATAAGCCCGTCCAGTGTCTTCTCGTGATCTCTGAGGACGTTGATGATGAGGTCGATGACATCAACCTTCTCGTCGTAGCCCATCGCATCACCTTAAATGGTATCTTCGATATCAAGGGAATGCGGTGACTTTTAAATACTGTAGAAACATACCCACAGAAAACCCCTCAGAAAGAGAGGTCTGGATATCCGAAAGGAAATACTATTATGGATCGGAAACTTTTAGGTCGCATTCATTTCTGTAGTGACCACATCCCTCCTACATTGTGGTTGGATACTGTGAAGGAGTTTGAAAAGATCTTGAAGTTAGGACAAGCGTTTAAGGAGCTCGAAAGTCGAGTTCATTTATTTTATCCAAGAGACTCTACTTTGTCTCACTGTATTACCATATAGAGGGAGCTGATCCAGCGAAATGCGGCTTATCAAAGGCCTTAGGTGTCCTTCTTGAATCCTTCGAGAATCTTTTCTTCGAAGAACTCCATCTGCCTCTTGCATTTGTCGAGCTCCGCCGGACTTTCGATAACCGCCTCCATGTCGAGGCTGCTGAGGTAGGGGTTGCATTTCAGCTCCACTGTGAGGACGTCTTCTCTTTCAAGGGCGAACAGCTCGATCCCTATTCTATTCCTAGGAATGAAGCCTCCGATGAGCGACATCATCTCAGCGGTCAGCTGCGACATCCGCTTCTTATTGACAGCGACCACGAGGAACCCATCATCCAGATTTTCCTCGTGGATGATGACGAAGTTGACATTCTTCAGCAATCCCTTAAAGAATGAGTGCAGCTCCCGATGGTCTCCACGGAGCTGGATCGTTCTGGCTGCCATTCAAAATTCTTTCAACGCCTGAATTATATAAAGTGAGCGCGGTTCTAAAGGTTGGATGCGGTCATGACTGTTATAGATGGACATATCCATTTCGCGGGCCCAGGGAAAGGCCTGCCTCCTTGCAGTGTAGACGAGCTTCTTTCCGTGTTGGATGGAAATGGCATCGATGCTGTTGTCGCGACGCCTCCTTACTCCTCTATCGGAATGGACAGGACCTACGACGAGGCCAATGCATTCCTCGCCGACGCCATGGAGAGGGCACCCGAAAGAATCCTAGGCTTCGTTAGGGTGAACCCGCACCTCTTGGAGCATGCCCTAGAAAAGATCGAATTGGGTGTCAGGCATCAGGGGTTCTACGGCGTGAAGCTCCATCCCAGAAACGAGGCCTTCTCCATAAACAGCGAGGAGCTCGCCTACCCCATCACCGAGCTCGCAGCCAAGCTTAGGGTTCCGATTCTCATTCACACGGGAGAGCCAGACACCTATGGGTTTGCGCAGCCTACTCTGGTGGGTGGCTTAGCCGATGCGTTCCCCGAAGTGACG
>CAZRAV010000016.1:0-7899 GCA_964598175.1 uncultured Candidatus Bathyarchaeia archaeon
GCAACTTCAACAAGTTCGACATCGACATACGCGAGGAGCCGATGCTCGTCTTCCCCACCCTCCACTACCAGAACGGCGGCGTCGAGATCAACACCCAATGCGAGACTAACGTCCCAGGTCTCTTCGTGGCTGGCGAGGTGGCTGGCGGAGTCCACGGTAAGAACAGGCTCATGGGCAACTCCCAGCTCGACCTCTACGTCTTCGGCCGCAGAGCCGGAAGGTTCGCGGCTGAGAGAGCGAAGAAGGCAAGTATCGGGGATCTGACCCTCGGCCACCTCGACAGGTACGAGAAGTGGCTCGCTGACGCCGGCATCGAGACAGACAGAAGGGCGCCCCTCCTTCTCCCCGAGTACAGGGGTAAGCGGACGCTGGAGCATCAATTAAAGCTGCTGTAGGCAGTGGGGTAGATGGGAGACCTCAGAGTCGGCGTATGGGTCTGCGAGTGCGGCGGGAACATAGGCGACGTAGTCGATGTTCAGAAGGTCGTCGACAACATCAAACCCGGGGTAGCCTATACGAGGCATGAACGCTACCTCTGCTCAAAGCCCTCTCTTGAGCAGATCAAGAGCACAGTAGATAAGCAGAAGCTCGACCGCGTCGTCCTTGCCTGCTGCACGCCGAAGATGCACAGGGAGACCTTCACCCGGAACCTTGAGGAGGCCGACGTCAACCCAGCTCTCCTCGAAGTAGTTAACATCCGAGAACAGTGCAGCTGGGTCCACAAAGACGATCACGAGGGCGCGACCCAAAAGGCCATTGACCTCATAAGAGGAGCTATCGCTAGAAGCAATGAGTCCATCGCCCTCGAGGCAGGGAAGATGCAGGTTGTCCCCGAGGTACTAGTCATCGGAGGCGGCGTCGCCGGCATCACCTCCAGCCTCAGGCTGGCGGAGTACGGCATGAAGGTCCACCTCGTCGAGAAGGAGCCGAGCATCGGTGGCCACATGATCCAGTTCCCGAAAGTCTTCCCGACCCTCGACTGTAGCCAGTGCATCCTAACGCCGAAGATGGCAAGCGTTTCCCAGAGCCAAAACATAGACCTCATCACATACGCCAAGGTCTCCGATGTCACAGGCGTACCAGGCAACTTCCACGTCAAGGTCAGACTGAAGCCGAGAGGGGTCGACGTGGATACATGCATCGGATGTGGCGCCTGCAGCCGTGTCTGCCCCGTAGAAGCGCCCAGCGAGTATGACGAGAGCCTGGGCATGAGGAAAGCCGCCTACATACCCTTCCCCCAAGCCGTGCCCTCAGTATACACCATCGACTTCGACGCGTGCACCCGATGCGGCAAATGCGCCAAGGTCTGTCCTAGACAGGCCATCAACCTCGACGACGAGGGGAGGGAGATCGAGCTGAACGTCGGCGCCATCATCCTCGCAACAGGCTTTGAGCTATACGACATCGGGCAGCTCGCCCAGTACGGCTACGGCAAGTATCCGAACGTCATCACCAGCCTTGAGATGGAGCGCATCCTCGATGTGAACGGCCCCACCCAGAGCCAGCTCATCGTCCCCGAGACTGGCATGGAGGTGAAGAGCATCGCCTACATCCTCTGCGCCGGTTCAAGGGACACTGAGGTGGGCAGACCACACTGCAGCCGAGTCTGCTGCCTCTACGCCTTGAAGCAAGCGCAGCTCCTGCGTGACCGCGGAGCCGATGTCTGGATCCACTACATAGATATCCGCGCGCCAGGTCGGAGGTATGAGGAGTTCTACCTGACTACGCAGGAGAAGGGCACCATGTTCGTTAAGGGGAAGGTGACCGAGGTCGTCCCCGAGGGAGAGAGGGCTCTCGTCCGCGGCGAGGACATGATGATAAACAGGATGGTGGAGAATGCTGTCGACCTTGTCGTCCTCTGCCCGCCCATCGTCACAACCGATGACACGCTGAAGCTCGCGGAGATGCTGCGAGTGCCTGTAGACGAGGATCAGTTCGTCCTAGAGCGCCATCCGAAGCTCGACCCTATAGCGACGAAGCGGGACGGCATCTTCGCGGCGGGCGCTGTCGTCGGGCCGAAGGACATCCAGACCACGACAGCCGAGGCAGAGGGCGCAGCCATGAAGGTAGTCAACTTCCTCTCCAGCGAACGAATCATCGAGCCGAACAAAGCTTTCCTCGTAGACCCGGCCCTCTGCGATTTATGCGGAGAGTGCGTCGAGGTCTGCCCCGAGTCCGCTATCGCCCTGAACGAGGGGAAGGCCTCCATCACCGATTTACTGTGCACAGGCTGCGGCGCCTGCATCCCAGCATGCCCCAACGATGCCCTGGACCTTCAGGGGCTGACCGATTCGCAGTTGAAGGCGCAGATCAGGGGAATTCTTGAGTCGTCGGAAGCAGGGATAAAGATTCTCGCCTTCGTGGAGGGGGAGGTTGCCTACACCGCCGTCGACCTGGCGGGGCTGGCCCGTCTGAGCTACCCTGGCAGCATACGCATAATACAGCTACCCTCCCTGAGCCGACTCAAGCTTGAGCACCTGCTCCAAGCATTCGCATACGGCGCCGATGGTATCATGCTCCTGGAGGCGCCTGAGCACGAGGGTCCCTATGGATTGGCTCACGTGGTCTCCGAAGAGCGGGCCAATGACTACAAGTGGGAACTGGAAGACTATGATGTGGACAGTGTCCGCCTCTGGTTCAGCCGCGTCTACGTCCCCGACTGGCGGAAGCTTGAGAGGGTCTTCAAGACCTTCCACAACATGATCGATGACGAGGGACCCCTCGACGAGGAGACCCGGAAAGGCCTAAGGGAGAAGGTAGGCAACCTCCTCAATAAATAAATACATAATCGTTTCTACATAGGGAGAACGGAAGGAGAACCGGAATGAAAGTTAACACGGAAGAGCTTCTGGCAAAGGCCTCGAGGTGGAGCAAGATTGCTCCGCCCTATCACGCGTTCTACCGCGGCAAGATCGAGGTGATGCCCAAATGCGCGATCCGCAGCCTCCAAGACTTCTCCATCTGGTACACGCCTGGCGTCGCCAAGGTGTGCCGCGAGATCGAGAAGGATCGGGAGGTGGCATTCGAGCAGACGAACAAATGGAACTACCTCGCCGTCGTCTCCGATGGCACAAGGGTTCTTGGTCTCGGCGACATCGGCGGTCTGGCGGGGTTGCCCGTGATGGAGGGGAAGGCCCTCATATTCAAGTACCTCGGGGGCATCGACGCCTTCCCCATCTGCCTAGCCACCAAGGATCCTGACGAGGTCATTCAGGCCGTGAAGTGGCTTGAGCCGACATTCGGCGGCATCAACCTCGAGGATTTCTCGAAGCCGAAGTGCTTCTACATCCTCGACCGCCTCAGGAAGGAGATGCCCATCCCCGTCTGGCACGACGACCAGCAGGGGACTGCAGCCGTCATCCTCGCCGGCGTCATCAACGCCCTGAAAACCGTCGGAAAAAAGCTCGGTAAGGCCCAATTCACTATCATCGGAAGCGGCTCAGCCAACACCAGAACCTTCTACGTATTGGAAGCGGCAGGTGTGAACCCGAAGAACATCATCATGACCGATAGCCGCGGAATCCTCAGCCAGAGCCGCGAGGACTTAGAGGGAACATACAAGTGGGAAATGTGCCTGAAGACGAACCCCGAGGGTAGGGAAGGAGACAACACAGAAGCGATGAAGGGGAGCGACATAACCATCGCGGCCTCTAAGCCAGGCCCCGGAACCATCATCAAGGAGGCCGTCGCAGGTATGGCTGACGACGCAATCGTCTTCGCATGCGCCAATCCAATCCCCGAGATATGGCCGTGGGAGGCGAAGGAGGGCGGAGCCAGGATCGTGGCTACGGGCCGCTCCGACTTCCCGAATCAGGTGAACAACAGCCTTGTATTTCCTGCCATATTCCGAGGCGCCCTCGACGTCAGAGCGAAGACCATAACGGACGAGATGTGCATCGCTTCGGCGACTGAACTGGCGAAATATGCTGAGGACAAGGGACTGAGCGACGAGTACATCATCCCATCGATGGAGGAGTGGGAGATTTACCCGAGACAGGCGGTCGTGACAGGGCTGAAAGCCATCGAGCAAGGCATCGCCAGGAAGAAGCTGAGCAGGCAGGAACTTTACGAGAGCGCCGAATCCATAGTCAAACGGACCCAGGACATCGTTGCACTGCTGATGAGGCAAGGGTTCATAGCCGCGCCACCGCCCGAGCCTGCCTGAACAGGGTCTTAGCCTTCAGAGCCTAGAGAACCGCCTTTTTTTCTATTCCACCATTGAGAGTTAGTTAACATACTCTCTCGTATGAAGACCTCAGTTAATCAGTATTTTCGAAGTAATGAGCTTACCAACGAATTGTTTTTATCACCCGGTCGCAAGATACCATTGGTTGAGAGATAGGCTAAGATTGGAGCGTGGTATATAGGTTTGCCTTACTGCACGGAGTGCGGCGGGAAGCTCACCTGGGATCGGAAGCTAAGACAGTATAGCTGCCAGAGCTGCGGGATGACCTTCACGGAGGCTGAGCTCTCGGAGGCCCTCGACCGGCTCCATGAACGAAGAGAGGACGAGGATGAGATGAGGGGCCGGCGCCACAGGGACTACCTTGAATGGTGGTTCAAGGATAAGAAGGAGCGCAGGTAGCTGACCACATTCCTGTGATATCCTCCGGTTGATGATGGAGTTAGGTTCATTCTTCCACTCGTATCGTCTGCCCAACATTTAACATACGAAACCGCATATTAATCCTCTTTAGAACTTGATCCAAGATAATGATCATATATAAAGGACATCAATGGCCGTGAACTAGAAGCTTTAACGTTTAAAAGACCTCGTCACTAATATTAATCTAAGAGAGATAACAGGCAAAGTGTTCGATATGGTCTTCCCCGTTGAGAGCGAGGACAGAACAATGCGCAACCTGCTCATGCTGTGCCAGGATCACGCGAGGCTGGTTGTGGAGGTTTTCAGGAAGGTCCTCGTGATGATCGAAAACCTTGTCAATGGCTACGTCAACGAGCTGCGGGAGAATCTGGAGGAGATCGAAAAGCTTCACAGCGACTCCCTGGAGATTAGACGGATGATGATGAAGGAACTCTACGATACCGGTGGAATGCTGATAAACCGCGAGGATCTCTACAGGCTCTTCAGCAAGTCAGGTGAGGGTATGGACCACATAAAGGGCGTCGGCGTCCGCCTCTGGGAGATAAGCGACAGGAAGTGGAAGATCCCAAAGGAGGCGGGGGAGGGCCTTGTGAATATGGCGTCCGTCGCCTTCGAGACGCTTACCAAGCTAAGGGAGAGCCTCATCAGCCTCGGCTTCGACTCCCAACGAGCCATGGTGCTGACACGGGAGGTCGACGAAGGCGAGCGGAGGGTTGACGCCATATACAGAGAGGTCGACCTCGAGATCATAACTAGCAAAGCGGAACTCCCCCTCATCCTCATCCTCCGGGACATAGCTGAGATGATCGAGAACATGATCGACAAGGCTGTAGAGGAGGCAGACCTCATCAGGATCATCGCGCTCTAGGGCTGGACGGCCGTGGGAGAACCCATCACAGAGGTAGAGATGCTCAAAGACAGCAGGCTCATCGTCTGGTCTCTCGAGCAAGGCAGAAGGCTCTACAGGGCAGGATACTTTGGGAAGCCCCTTGGCGTATCAAAGCCTAAAGAAGAGGAGTTCGATGTCCCCCTTATCCTCGACCCCATCGAGGGCGTCTACCTCCTCGAGAAGGGCCTGATCAACGTAGTCTCCGGAACAGAGAGGCATGAAGTCCACCTCGACGAACTCGTGGCTGTCGCCAGGGAGACCCTCGAAGGTTTCGATGAGAAATACAATGTGTACAGCGACCTGCGCGACGGAGGATTCGTCGTTGCCCCAGGGATAAAGTATGGCTGCGACTTCGCCGTATACCAGCATGGGCCCGGCGTCGACCACGCTCCCTACATCGTCCAGGTCAAGGGAATGAACGACGAACTGTCTGCATCCGAGATCGTGAAGGCCGGGAGACTCGCGACGACAGTGCGCAAGATCTTCATCCTTGCCGTGGTTGACGGCGACGAGGTGAAATATCTTGGTTTCAAGTGGTGGAAGCCCTAAAGGCATACAGCTTTGGGGTGATTCCAGATGATGACCTATATCAGCCTGGGCAGCATGTCCAGGAAGAGTGGGAGGAGCCGGTTGAACAGTACATGGAGACTGAGTACTAGTGCGCCCAATATGATGATTTCCATGATTTTTGGGTCTTCTCCTTCCACGAAAACTCTCCTCTTGAGAACCTGTAGCCGGACAACTTTTAAGAATATTATGAATGTTTATTAAATATTTATTATCATAACTATCGAACTTAGTATTTATTATAAATGATTCTTAATTATTCATTATAAATAATATGAGAACATACCTTTATTACGGCTAGAAGTTTATGTATTTAAATAATATGTACTGGTTTCTCATTATGAGGAAATTAGAAGACGAAAATCGATCAGAAAAGTTTTAAAAGATAAATAGAGATAGTTGGAGTAACTGCGCGATCAAATAGGTTGGGTTTATATGGCAGCATTGAAAGAAAAAGTATTCTCCTATCTGGAGCAGCACAGTGATGACATGGTGAAATATCTACAGAAACTTGTACGCATAGATACTCAGGTGCCCCCCGGATTGAACTACGACAAGCTCTGCAACGTTATGGCAGACAAATTCAGCGAATACGGGCGTGATGTCAGTATCCACAACGCGACCGAGGAATACATGAAGCTCTCGGGGAGAGACTTGATGGGCTTAGAGGGTCCGAGGAGTAACGTTGTGGCCCGATATAGGGGGGAGACAGGGAGGCCGGTCCTGCACATCAGCGCCCACATCGATACCGCTGCGATTCAGAAGGAAGGGTGGACGGTAGACCCACTCGGAGGCAAGGTTACCAAGGATAATCCTCACGGTACGAGCCTATATGACAAGGGTGGCGGGTACATCTGGGGTAGAGGGGTCAGCGACGATAAAGGCGAATGCGTCGCGATGACCTACGCCCTCGAAGCACTACACGAGCTGAGGATCAAGCTGAAAGGAGATCTGATCCTCACGGGGAACTGCGATGAAGAGATAGGCGGCGTTGCGGGGTTAGGCTACCTGATCAGGGAAGGCCTCGTAAAAGCAGATTATGGCATCCAGCTGGATGGTAGTCTTACGGGCATAGGTCTGGCGGCTCAGGGAAGAACTCGCTTCATGGTCCGCACCATCGGGAAGTCTTTCCACGGGCAGCTCCCAATCCTAGGGATAAACGCCATCGAGAAGATGTCGAAGATCAACGTTGCGCTGAACGATTACTGGAGGAACGTGCTGCTGAAAAAGCAGAGAGCAGTACCAGGCATAGAGCTCTCCCCAGCTCTGAAGGAGGTTGGCATAGACAAGCTGACGGCTATGCTGAACATCGGCACCATCCATGGGGGGGTGCAGGGCGCCACCGTACCAGACAAGTGTGAAGAGGAGGTGCTGCGTGGAATGATCCCGGGAGAGACCTTCGAGGACGTGAAGCGGGAGTTCATCTCTATCATCGAGGAGGTGAAGGCCACAGATGCAGACCTCGAATACGAGGTGGAGGTCATCAACACTCGGGAGGGATACGTGGTCTCGCCGGAAAACCCCTACGTTCAGGAGGCGAGAGCCATCATAAAAGAGGTCATCGGGAGAGAGCTGCCCTTCACCGGCACCCTGGCGAGCACCGACATGAATTACCAAGTCGTGGATGGTGGGATGCCATGCGTTAACTTTGGCGTAGGCGGACCCTATTCCAATGGACATAAGCAAGACGAGTCCGCTTCAATAGATGAGATAGTAGAGTGCGCAAAGATAGTAGCCCTGATGTACATGAGAAAACTGGGCGTGGCCTGACCAACATTCCAGAAAGAGCGCACGCTCGAATTAACATCCACGATGGAGAGACATAGTCTCGCCTACC
>CAZRAV010000016.1:7999-10759 GCA_964598175.1 uncultured Candidatus Bathyarchaeia archaeon
CCTCTGCCTTGCTGATGTTTCCGGATAGGGAAAGAATCTCGAGGGGCCTCTTGAAGGAGAGAAATGTGCGGTTCGCGTCGGTGATGGGAAACTCCTCCGGCAGGCTCTTGCAGTTCCTCAGGTGAGCATCGCCGAGTAGGCCGACCCCTGAGAGGATGACGCCGGCTTCGATGCCCTCCTTCGAAGCAATATCTTGGAGAGACTCGAGAAGGTCGCTGCCGGGCTTGAGCCTTGCAACGAAGATTCTGCTCCCTTTACCGATTTTAGCCTCATAGCGGACTACCAATATATCACCTCAGTCAAGCCTACTCTCTATACCTTAAAACGATGACTGAAAGAATTATACGATGTCCAACTCTTGGTTCAAAGGGGAAGATTCTACTTCCTCAGCTTCTTCATCGCCGGTTCCAAGTCGCTGAGACCGAGCTTGTCCAGGGTTTCCTTCGTAGGAATGCCGTGTTCGTCCCATCCCAGGGTTTTAAAGTAGGCTGCCCTCTTCTTCTCCACGAGTTCTCTGTCAGTGGTCTGACCCTTCCAGGGACCTGATGGGAGTGGTTCGTAGAATCTCGGGGGATTTTCGTCGTCTTTCACTGGCTCCCAAACTATGTCGGGGCCACCCATCATGAGTAGGGCCCTCTGTATTGTGACAATTCTGGGACCGTTCAATCTGCGCCAGCTTTCTATGGTTATAGGGAAGCCTGTGACGGCCTTGGCGAAGTCAAAAACCAATTCTTGAGGCGTTCGGCAGAAGAAACAGTAGACCGCCGAATCGGAGAAGACAGAACCCGAAAGATCACTGTATCCATCGTATGCCCCGCTTGTGTGGTCTCCACCCTGAACGTTAGCGGCGTAGTATATGTCGTGAGCTAGGAAGTCGGCGTCGCTCCGGGTGCCGTGGGCGCCGATCTCGATTCCCTTAACGTGTACAGCGTATTCTGTGCAATCCACTCCCTTCATCGCGCTGATCTTCGTTGCTGCCCTAAGTGTGCCCTCAGCGAGTATATCCCCAATGCCCTGGCGGTTAGCGATTAGTCTTGCTAGCTTGTCGAAGGCTTCCGCGTCTCCCCATTCAAGTTTGAATCCGATGTCCTCCTCCGTGAGGATGCCCCGCTGGTAAAGCTCGGCGGCGAAGCCCATGGTGTTGCTCCCTCCAATGCCGGAGTGGCCCAGGTTGTCTATGAGGGCGCTCAGGTGTATGTTGTCGCCGGGGTCAAATATGCCGAAGTTGGCCCCAGCGTAAGCTTGCTGTTCGTAGTCAGGATTGTCGGTGATGTCCCCCTTCCATCTGCCACTCTTAATACAGCTCACCTTCATGCAGTTCGTCGTGCAGTTGAAGTCGGCCCAGTACTTCTTAACCCAGTATCTGGTCTCAAATATTGGTCCTCCGTAGCTCCTCTCGTCGTGCCACTCCTCCTGCCAGTTCCGGACGGGCTCTGAACTCATAGTTGCGCCTGTCGACCAACCGGCATATCCTGTGCCTCGGCGGCGGAAGCTGTCACGGCTAATGAGGTGCTCATGGGCTCTCTTCCACAGCGTCTTTACCGCCTCGGGAGCATCTACATCAGGTAAGGCGCCTCTCCCCTTAGCAACAATAGCCTTGAGGTTCTTCGAGCCCATGACGGACCCGTAGCCGCCGTAACCGGCGGCGTGAGTCAGCTTGGTCATCACAGCGGCGTTTCGAACCATGTTTTCGCCGGCGGGACCAATATAAACCATCCCCGGCTCCTTCCAGAGGCCTATGTTCGGCCTCCGTCTAGTTAACTCCTCGGTTACCTCTTTGTTTAGGATCTTGATGGTCTCTTCTCCCAGCTTCCCCCATAGATGGCTTGCGTCTCTGATCTCGCCTCCCCCATCGGTCACCTGAATGTATACTGGGCTGCTGGCCCTACCGGTGACGATGACACCGTCGTATCCGGCTGTTTTTAGCTCATGGGCGAACTCGGAGCTTGCCGTGGATCCCACCATTCCGTTGCTGAGAGGAGACTTACCTGAGCAGCAGATGCGTCCGCCTGGATAAAAGCCGGTCATGGGACCTGTAAGGGCCGTGAAGATGTTTTTGGGCCCAAGGGGATCAACTTTGGACCAGTTATCGCCGATTCTGTCCCAAAGGATCTTCGCGGCTAAGCCTCTTCCGCCGAAGTAAGCCTCCAGAATCTCTTCGTTGAAAGTGATATCCCTCACTTTCTCCCTGGACAGGTCGACCTCCAAGTATTTGCCTGCATATCCCCTAGGCATCTAGATCACCTCCTCACCTTTTTCACCGAAGAGTTTGATAGCCAGGTCCTTCGCCACCTCGATGGGATTCCTTGAAAAAAGCTTCCTGTGGGGGCTCATCCCCTCCCGGACTAGCCTCAAAGCGTCATACCTAGCCTCATAACAGACCTTGACGCACTCAGGTTCGCCGACGCAGAGGTCGCATATCGTTGATTTGTTGTCTCTGGGGTGAAGGAACGGCACTTTTCCTGGGCAGGCATCGATGCAGTTGCCGCAGCTGTTACATGCCTCTCTATCAACAAGGACGGCAGTCGTGCTCTCGTCCACGGACAAAGCATCCGCAGGGCAGCTTGCCACACAGGGATAGTCGTCGCACTGGGCGCAGAGATGGGGGACCTCCACCCCGGGGAAAGGCATGAAGACCCTGACTCGGCTTGCCTCAGGCCACCACCACCCCTCATGGCGCATGCTGCACGCGAGTTCACATCGACGGCATCCGGTGCACCTCTCATAATCCCTTACAATCCAGATTGAGCTGCTCATTTC
>CAZRAV010000017.1:0-10627 GCA_964598175.1 uncultured Candidatus Bathyarchaeia archaeon
CGCACTCGGCTTCCTGACTGGCAAGCTGCTGGGGCCCACCGTCCCTTACTTCAAAGGGATCAGGATCCCCGACTTAGAATCCCTTAAGGCCTTAGGGGCTGCTTGCGCCACATCCGGCGGCATCGCCCTCTACCACATCGAGGGGGTGACCCCTGAGGCCTGGCAGATACCAACTGAGGCGTTGAGGGGGCTTGAGAGGATCAGCGTAGAGGAAGCCGACCTCGCCGAGGCGGCGTCACGCCTCTCCTCTGAGGTTGAGGATCCTGTCTTCTGCCTGGGATGCCCTCACTGCAGCCTAGGTGAGCTTAGAGAGGTTGCGGGGCTCCTGAGGAGGAAGAGGCTGAGGAGACGGTTCTGGGTTTTTACGAGCCGGGGCGTCTACGGTGAAGCAGATGGGCTAGGGTATGTCGCCGCCATCGAGAGGGCGGGCGGCAGGGTGTTCCGCGACACCTGTATGGTGGTGGCGCCTCTGAGGGAGATGGGATGGAGGGGCGTCGCGACGAACAGCTGCAAGGCAGCCCACTACGCCTCTAGTATGGGATTTGGTACACGGCTGGGGACTGCGGCCGAGCTGGTGAGGGAGGCTGTGCAATGAGGTTGCGGGGTCGGAGGGTGGTCGGTGGCCGAGCCGTGGGAGAGGCCCTCGTCAGCGTAGATCCATTCAGTTTCTACGGTGGAGTCAACCCGGAGACAGGTGTCGTCACCGAGCCGGGACACGCCGTCGAGGGTGAGTGCATCACGGGAAAGGTGTTCGTCTTCCCCACGGGGAAGGGGAGCACCGTCGGGAGCTACGTCATTTACCGGATGAAGAAATTAGGGACGGCGCCCGCAGCCATCATCAACGTAGAGACCGAGGCCATAATCGTGACGGGATGCGTTCTTGCGGAGATACCTCTCATCGACAAACTGGAGGGCGATCCTCTTGAGACTCTGAAAACGGGGACTCTCCTGAAGGTCAATGCGGACGAGGGCTTCATCGAGACAGCCAATAGCTGAACCTCGACTTATTGATTTTTATAAAAACTCGCACGTATTTCTATTAATGTACGCGTTCTGGATTACGCATCTGCGTGAACCACAGATTTAACTGGTGGAAGTTTATAATTGGGCATCGATGTTTGTTTTTATATCTATGTCGCGCGCGAATACTAATTGACACGAGGGTTGGCGTGAATATTCACGCCATAATCGTTATATAATGCCTGTATACCGATTTTAATTGCGAGTAAGTCCCGTCCGAGGCTATGATGCCTGCGATTGCAGGATGGGAGTATTAGGGCGGGGATCGCACTTCTACCATAAAAATCGCCATAATTCAGGTCTAATTTTATGATCGATGATATTGTGATAATCATATATCTTCCTTTCAAACCTCTGGAACTCTGCTCCTGCTAAACAGTCTGCAATTTGTAAACACGGCTCTTTCTGAGAATCCACGTGATTGGTCATTATTTGATCTCGATAAAGAAGTGCCTGTCTATTTGAGGCTTTACTAAAATAATAACTCTTTAATTCGACGTAACTATTAAAATCTTGTTGAACCTTTTTTCTTGATAGACTCCTGTCTACATTTACGACGAGTTTTTCTCTTTCAGCTAAAAATGGTAGTATCATTTCCATTATGGGGTCAATTACTACATACCTGTATAATAAATTCAAATCTTGACGTAGATGGTCATGTACTTTATATTTTGATAAGATTACAAAACCGAAAAAACAATCATAGGTGCAAATATCTTCAAGAATTTTGATTCTAACATTGTGTTTCGCTTTTGAAAATTTTAATTCATTATGTTTGTATTTTCTTCTCTGCCTTAATCGCTTCAATATACGTCTAGCAGGAAACCGGACTTTCCAAGGATTGTAAGCAAGTAAAAAAGAGATAATGAAGAACTTTGTTGATTTTTCCGAGAAACCAAGATCTCCACATTCATCAATAAAAATTTCCATTACTTTTCCTATCGTTTAAATCTATTTAAATTCGCATGCGCGTAAAGACTTGAGCCAGAAGCTCAGAGCAAGCCATTTGCCCCTCACCTCTACGTGGCAAGGCCACATGAACACTTGGTCTTGGGTTACGTGGTCGGTGCTGGCTGCAAAGGGCGACTTCGCGCGCGTGGAGACAAAGAAGGATTTGGATTTGAAAAACGCGATAGAAAAGACCGTATTTATTATTACAATCCAATAACTCTATGTAAATCTTGTGTTGATCGAATGAAAAAGTTCGTTAATGATATTAAAACCGAGTTTAAGTAACCCATACTTCATTCCATGCGCATAGCCGAACCTAACTTCGGCGCGAATGTATGTAAAAAAACTCGATGCGCGCGATAAGCCTCTTTTTTTCTAACTTTTGATTGGCTATGTTTCGCAGCAGGCGACCCAGCGATCCTCTCCGACTTGTCGCAGTTCCGGCTCTTCCTGCTTGCATATTGTTCTTGCTTCGATGCATCGTGGACAGAACCTGCACCCTTCGGGGAGGTTTATGGGGGTTGGGGTCTCGCCGCTTATGAGAATCCTCTTTCTTTCCACGGTAGGATCCGAGATGGGCACGTTGCTGATGAGGGCCTTTGTGTAGGGGTGGATCGGTTCTAGGATGACGTCTTCCATGGGGCCTCTTTCCACGATTTTCCCTAGGTACATTATCATGATTTCATCGCCGACGTACCGGGCTTGAGCCAGGTCGTGGGTGATGTAGAGGAATGTGAGGTCGTATTTCTCGCGCAGATCGGTGAGGAGGTTCAAGATCTCAGTCCTTATCGAGGCGTCCAGCATGGAGACTGGTTCATCCGCCACCATGAACCTCGGATTGAGCATCAGCGCCCTCGCTATGGCGACACGCTGCCTCTGGCCGCCGCTCAGCTCGTGTGGAAATCTCCTGATGAACTCCTGGATCGGGACCAGCCGAACGTCCTCAAGCACCTTTTCGACCCGATCCATCCTCTCACTGTATCTCGCTGCCACCCGGTTGACCTCCAGCGGCTCGGCCAGTATGCTGAAGACGTCCATGCGGGGGTCCAACGACTCGTAGGGGTCCTGGAATATCATCTGCATCTCAGGTCGCATCTTCCTGAGCTCCCTTTTCTTGAGGGATAATACGTCGACGCCGTGGAGGTATACGTGGCCGCTCGTCGGCTCGATTAGCCTCAGGATCACCCTCCCCGTCGTCGTCTTTCCACACCCGCTCTCCCCGGCCAGGCAGAGCACTTCGCCCTTCTCTATCTCGAAGCTGATCCCGTCGACCGCCCTCACGAACTCCCGCTTCCTGGAGAAGAAGCCGCTTCTCCTGGAGAACCACTTCTTCAGGTCTTTCACTAACAGTTCTTCCGGCATCAGATTCCCTCCAGACTCAGGATGTCCCTCAGTTCGTCGACGAAGTGGCAAGCCACGAAGTGCTCAGCCTCCTTCTCAAGGTACTCGGGCTCTTCTTTACCGCATATCTCCTTCGCGTAGGGGCATCTTGGGTGGAATCGGCAGCCCTTCGGCGGGTTGATGAGGTTTGGGGGGGCCCCAGGTATGAATTTGAGGGTTCTCTTCTCGCCGACAATGCTCGGGTATGCCCCGATCAATGCGCTTGTGTAGGGGTGGAGTGGCCGCTTGTAGATTTCTACAGTGTCTGCGTGCTCCACTAGTTTGCCGGCGTACATGATGCCCGCTTTTTCGCAGGTCTCTGCTATGACCGAGAGGTCGTGCGTGATTAGGATCTGGGAGAGGTTCAGCTTCTTCTGGAGATTCTTCATCAGATCGAGGATCTGGTTCTGGACGATGACGTCGAGCGCGGTTATCGGCTCGTCCGCTATCACAAGCTTCGGGTAGAGTGCTAGCGCCATTGCTATCATGACCCGCTGCCGCATGCCGCCGCTGAACTCGTGGGGAAAGTCCTTCACCCTTGATGGATCTAGATCCACAAGCTCGTAGAGTTCCCTGACTCTCTCCCACGCCTCGTCCTTGGTGATCTCCTCCTTCTCGAGGATGACCTCTGCTATCTGCTCGCCCACGTTGATGACCGGGTTGAGGGCGTTCATAGCCCCCTGAAAGACCATCGAAATCTTCTTCCACCTGATCTTCTTCAGCTCGCTCTCATCCTTCTGGAGCAGGTCCTCTCCATCCAGAATTATCTGTCCCCCTATCACTCGGCCGTTGGAAGGGAGCAGACCCATGATCGAGAGCGCGGCGGTCGTTTTGCCGCATCCCGACTCCCCAGCCAGCCCGAAAGTATGCCCCTCATCGACCGTGAAGTTGACGCGGTCCACTGCCTCGACGGGTCCCTGCAGGGTGGAATAGTGGGTGACCAGGTCTCTAACCTCTAAGATCGGCATCGCTCTATCACCGCCTCTTCCTGAGTCTGGGGTTCAGGATCTGATCTAGGCTGTAGCCGGAGAAGGCGAATCCGATCGCCACGAGCATTATGCATATTCCCGGCGGGATGATGAACCACCATCTTCCGGTGGCGAGGGCTCCGGCCTCGTTGGCGTGGCGGAGGATCAACCCCCAGCTTGGTTTTGTGGGGTCTCCGAGCCCGAGGAAGCTCAGGCCGGACTCTGCGAGGATGGCGTCGACGATGCCAATGATGGCGTTCGCGAAGACGAGGGGGAACACGTTGGGCAGGATGTGACGTACAACTATGTGACTGTCCTTGGCGCCGATGGATCTCGCCGCCTCGACGTAGGGCCTCTCCTTGATGGAGAGGGTCTGGGACCTGACCATCTTAGCCGTTCCGGTCCATCCCGTGACGGCGATGACGAAGATGATGTTCCACATGCTTCTACCGATCAACGCTGCCAGAATCAGCATGAAGGGAAGGCCTGGAAGCGTTATGAACAGATCCGTGATCCTCATAAGGATGGAGTCCGGGGGGCCTCGGTAGTACCCGGATAATAGGCCGATGACGGTTCCTATCGCGACCTGGAAGGCGCTGGCGAGAAACCCAACCATGAGCGATACCCTGGCTCCCCAGATCAGTTCACTGTAGATGTCTCTGCCGATTTGGTCCGTCCCGAGGCGGTGTTCATCGTTCGGAGAGAGAAAGGGGGTGCCTACGAGAGCCCTAGGGTCGTGAGGGGCAAACCAGGGCGCGATGATCGCCATTACGATGAAGGCCAGGATCAGTGATACGCCGATCATGCCTAATCTGCTTCCCTTGTAGATTTCCCATAAGTCCTTGGCCCTCCTCTTATAGGATGAGAACTTCTCCCTCCGCAGAGCCCTCGTCGTCTGCTTGTCCAGCGTCATTTTAGTCCACGGCCTCCTTTATTCTGGGGTCCAGGTACGCGCATATTATGTCGGCGCAGATGCTGGCTATCACCACCAGGATGGCCATGAACAGGAATATCCCCTGGAGGACGGGGTAGTCGGCCATCCTTACTGAGTCGTATATCAGCCTTCCGAGGCCGTCCCACGAGAAAACCGTCTCAGTCATCGTGGCCCCACTGATTAGGAATGTGATGTGCACCCCCATGAGGGAGACCATCGGCAGGAGGGCGTTTCTCATCGCGTGTTTAAAGAGGATCTTCCTGTCAGACAGTCCCTTGGCTCTGGCTGTGAGCATATAGTCCTCTGTGAAGACGTCTAGGATGGCGTCTCTCATGAAGAGGAAGTATCCTCCAAAGAAAGACACCCCCAGCGTTATCATTGGGGCCATTAAGTGATGAAGGTAATCCGAAGCCAATTCCAAGAAGTTGGCGTGTTTCAGGCCAGGCGTGATCGTACCAGCTATGGGAAAGATGTTGATGTAGTAACTGAGGAGGAGCAGCAGGAGCATCCCGAACCAGAACACGGGCATCGAATATGTGGCGAGCGAGAAGACTATGAACGATACATCGGTCTTTGTGCCTCGCCTCCAAGCGGCTATGACTCCGATGATGATGCCCAGGAAGAATGCGAGGAACATGGACGAGCCCATGAGGATTAAGGTATTTATCATCTTTCTGCCGAGAATTATCTCTGTCACAGGTCTTCCAATCTGAACGAAGGAGATACCGAGTTCTCCTTTAAACAGGTTGTAAATGTACAGGACATATTGCTCGAAAAGGGGTCTGTCCAAGCCAAACTTCGCTATGAGGGCTATCCTTGTTGCGGGGTCTACTCGAGGATCGCCTGCTGTTGCTCTCGTCGGGTCACCGGGCATGATCCTAAAGAGGATGAAGTTCAATGTTATAGCCAGGAAGATTGTTATGATTCCCTGGAAGGTCCTTTTCCCTACGTACTCTTTGAAGCCCATATCTTTCTGACCCTCGCATGTTCTGGATTATTTGTCATAGACAGACAACAAAAGGTTTTGGGAATAAAAGGGGGAAAGAAGCCTGCAGCTACTTTCTCATCGCAAAGTATATGGCTACGATGGCGACGAGGATGGCCACAACAGCAAGCCCATATGACATATTGAGGGAGCTGTTCAACTGGGCTCTCAAAGCCTCGAGGTTTGTTTCCAGCGTCGTTACTAGTCCTCTGGTTTCTGTAAGGCTGGCGGTGAGCGAGGTGACAGTGCCTTCTAGGGCCTCGATCCTCTCTACTTCAACTTCTGGGACTTCCTCTTCTTCCTCTTCCACTGGGGTGGGCATCTCCCGTATTCCGTCGGCATCGATATCCAAGTAGCCGGCCGCGTCGAGCATCTGATTGGCCAGGAACACGTTGTACTCGTAGGTCACGGCGTTCGGGTCTTCATATGCTGGCCCGAAGAACGCGGGTGGGATGTAGTTATCTGTCGCGGTTCCATACCCAAGCCTCGCGATGTCGACCAATCGTTGCTTGTCGATGGCGTGGGCGATGGCCTTCTTCACAACAGGGTCTTGAAGCGCCGGGTCAATCAAAGCTCCATGTCCTCCCTGGTTGAAGCTGATGATGTAGTCCCACATGCCGACACACCATGTATCCTCTAGGGGCGCCAGATTGGGGTCGGCCGCTGCCGCGTCGATGAATCCTGTGTCGAGTTCGTAACGATCCGAGTGGACTTCGCCGGTACTGATAGCCAAGAAGCGTGCCGATGATTCCGAGATGACTCTGATTGTGAAGGAGCCTAGGTGGGGCTTGTCCTCCATCCAGAAGTCCGGGTTGGCCACGAGCTTGATCCATTCGCCGTCCAAGTAGGAATCCCACTTGAAAGGCCCAGAGCCGATGGGCATCATATCTGGGTGCACTGGCCAATCCCAGGTCTTGTCTTTCCAGATGTGCTCCGGCATTATGGGGACATCTTCAAAGGCGTGCACAGCCCATGCGGAGGGTTCTATCATCTGGACGATAACCGTGTAGTCGCCGTCTGTCTCAACGGATTCTATGTTGTTCATCAGGGAAGTATCGTACGGGGCTTCCTGTTCCTTGTAGAAGTCGATCGTGAACTTGACATCTTTCGCGGTCAGGGGTTCGCCGTCGTGCCACTTGGCGTTTTGTCTGATGTTGAAGGTGATGGTGAGGCCGTCTGTTGAGACGGTCCAGTCGGTTGCCAGCCATGGAATGAGGTTCATGTCTTCGTCGAAGGCGACCAGATCGTCGTAGACCAGCGCAACCGCAAATGCGGACCGGCCGTCAGTCCCCATTATCGGGTTATAGTACCTGATATATGATGGATAAGCCATGATGAAGTCGGCGCCGTATTCCTGATCCTCATGGCGTAGGTCTATTGTAGTCAGTCGATTGTACCAGTTGAATATGCCACCGGGCATACAGTGGTAGCCTGTCCATTCTTTTCTGATGGCGTGGACGTCGTCGGAGGTGAACAACGGTATGTAGGGCGGGTCTTCGGCGAGCATTCTCTGAGCCTCCCATAGAAGATCCGTCCTCTTCTCGGCGTCCATTTCCCTGCCTGCCTGGTCGATAAGGGCGTCATAATCTGGGTTGATGTATCCGTCGTTGCCTCCATAGTCTATGACCTCTTCTGAGTGGAATCTCCACCGCATGTGGCCCGGATATGGGTCGAACCCCAGGCTCATCTCGTAGACCTCGAAGGTGTGCTCCGTTTCCAGGTTGGCGTAAAACACTGAGTCGTCCAGGGGAATGGCCTTCATCCTGATTCCGATGTCCTTGAGCATCTGCTCAATCACGTCTCCGGCGTCCACGGATATTGTGTCCCAGTCCAGCGTCCACATCTCGAACGAGAGCTCCTCCCTCTCCGGAGCAGCCACAGCTACAGGAGCCAACGAGAACAATGGAACGACGACTGCCAAACATAGAAGTAGAGAGATCAATGTACTCAAAACGAGCTTCTTCCTCATCATTCAATTTTCCTCCTGTTTTCCTAGATTATTTTGAGTGCTGAAAGCTTATAACTTTTGATGCCCCAAGGCCTGAAGATATAAACTTTCTCAGTAAAACCATCAATAATGACACGCAGACAAGAAACCATCCGCATAATGTCGAAAATATGCGCGCGAAACATATACCATTTCTGAAAGATGCAGTATCAATCGACGAGATGAGAATGAGATGAGTTTGAACTTCAAGAGAAGGCTCATCGGGCTCCAGGAGAGGATGATGGACCTCGGTCTAGACCTCGTCGTCTACGGCTCCTGTCAGAACTTCCAGTATCTCACCGGACTCCTGACGGAGTGGCGCCGTGGAAGGGACCTGGGAAGCGGGGTGAACAACATCTTCATCCCCAGGAAGGGGGACCCTATACTGACTTTGACTGAGGCCGCGTCTGAGCATGCTTCCCAGACCTGGATCGCGGATATCAGGGTCTTGGAGAAGGGAGGGAGCTATGGAGAGCTGATCGAAGAGGTCGTCTCCGACTTGGCCTTAAAAGGAGGCAGAATCGGGCTAGGGGACCATGTCTGGGGGTCGACTACGGTAGAGGTCGCGAAGGCGGTCAAAGATGTCAAGTTCCACGGCGCGGAGGCGCTGATGGATCATCTGAGGATGATCAAGGATCCCGGGGAGATCCAGAGGCTCAGAAGGGTTGCTGAACTCACCGACAAGGCGATGGAGGCGGTCATCCCCCAGATCAAGGAGGGAATCACCCAGGGCGAGCTGGCGCTCGAAGTCGAGGTCCAAGGTCGAAGACTGGGCGCCTCAGACATCTCCTTCCCGCCAACGGCTGGGTTCGTTAAATCTGGCTCTGAGATCTCGTCCGACCCCTTCACCTATCCGAAGGAGAAAGGCCTTGTGCCCGGCACCTCCATCGCCTTCGACATCGGATTCGTGATGGAAGGCTACTGCTCCGACTTCGGGAGGAGCTTCTACTTTGGACCCGCAGGCCCAGACATCGAGAAGGGTTATGAGGCGCTGCATCAGGGGGTCCTTGAAACGGTGGACAAGATGCACGACGGAAGCATGCGTGTCTGCGACCTCTTCCCGGCCTTGGAGGAGACGCTGGACAGGCTTGGATACGGGGACTACCTTCGGGCTCGGTTGAAGACGGGGAATCTAGGGCACCAGATCGGCGTCGAGGTGCACGAGCCTCCGTGGCTCAGTCCCGAATACGAGGAGACCCTCCGCACGGGCATGGTCATGGCCTTGGAGCCGAAGATCTGGCATGCAGGTGAATATTATCTTCGCGTCGAAGATATCGTCATGGTGGGACCTCGGAAGATGGAGTTCCTAACCAACTTTGACAGGGAGCTCTTCCAGCTGTAATGGACGAAGCTTTCGAGCAAGATAAGAAGATCCTGGTAAACCCTTGAACAGAACCAGACCTGGTAACAATCTCAAATAAACCTCCACAAAAATGATTTATCGCTGTCACACTACACTCCTCATTGATGGCTAAGCGGGGCGCGTTCATAGTCTTCGAGGGGATCGACGGCAGCGGCAAGTCTACCCATATCAGGCTTCTCAGCCGTGAGCTGAGGCAGCAGGGCTACGACGTTCTTGAGACCTCGGAGCCAAGCCGAGGGCGTATCGGCATGTTCATTCGCAAGTATGTGGAGCGCCGCGAACGCCGGCTTCCAACCGAAGTTGAGGCCCTCCTCTTCGCCGCCGACCGCTTCGAGCATCTGAAGAAGATCATCGAGCCAGCCCTCGAGAAAGGACGAATCGTCGTATCAGACCGCTACCTACACTCGTCGCTGGCATACCAGGGGGCGGAGGGCACCAGCCTCGAATGGATCAGGGAGGTGAACAGCTTCGCTCTCAAGCCGGACCTATGCATCCTCCTCGACGTCGGCCCTGAGACCGGCCTCGGGAGGATGAGGCGAAGCCGTCGAACCGTCTTCGAGGTCTTCACCTTCCAGCAGAAGGTTAGGAACCTATACCTCCAGTTCGCCGAGCAGGGGGAGCTTGTCAAAGTCTCCGCAGACAGGTCAGTCGAGGAGGTCCAGACAGAAATCTCGGCCTTGGTTCACGAACTCCTTGGAGACCGAGGGGCCAAGCAGAAGTGACTGCCCCTTCGGCAGTCCTTAAGTAACTCTCTGGGCATACAGTCAAGGAAGCTGGTGGGATATCATACGTACGTTGAGCTCCTGTCTCTGTTCACGGCCTTTTGCTACGGACTAAGCGCCGTCATGGCCCGGAAGGGGATGGGAGACTCGAATCCGATCACAGGCGCCTTCGTCGCCGCCCTCGTCCAGGTCCTGATCCTGTCGGGGCTGCTGTTGGGATCACCTCCTCCGAGGATGGACTGGGTGGCAGTCGCCTACTTCGTCGCCTCCGGGATCTTAGCCTCGACCCTCGGTAGGCTGTGCAATTACATGTCCAT
>CAZRAV010000018.1:0-2700 GCA_964598175.1 uncultured Candidatus Bathyarchaeia archaeon
CTCCCGTCGGAGGGTCCAAAGCCCTCTATCCTTGTCCGCTAGACGACCGGGCTCCACCTAACCTAACAGTCAACGACAGGTATAAATCTTATAAAACAACAGTCAACCAATAATTTTTTCATTAAAAACTATTCGAGTGTTGGATGTAGATCTCATTTTCTATTATGGAGTATTTGAATATCACCAGCCTAAAGAAATCATCTACTACCTTTTTGCGCACGTTATATTTCTTCTCGCGCGGTGTTTTTCCCTTAGTAAAGCGCGTGAATTAATATATATAGTGAGATTACTGTTCCTGGGTTTTACTATGGATGAAGAAGATCTAAAAGAGATTAAGAAATTCCTACGCGAGCACGGTCAAGAATTTGGTCCAAGAGACAGGGAGATCCTCTCTAAGTTCTTGAAAGGTGAAGGGCTTTCACCCAAGGAACTTATACGCGCTGTCCAATGGTCGATACCCCTCTTCTCCCTCGCTGTTTTGAACCGACGTTTCCAGCTCAATAGGAGTCGTGCCGATGAGGAGTGGCTTCGTTTTATACCTGAGAAGTTGGGCGATATAGGGTCTGTAGAGCATTTGAAGATTCTTCCGCTCATAGATTCCTTAGGAGTCGGCGAACTCTGCACGGAGGAGGGGGTCTCTTATTATATAGAAGCTGACGACGTCAGATTCCTCTTCGATACAGGTCTAAACTCTAAGCAGGAACATCCGTCACCACTCCTCAGGAACATGCAAGCCTTAGGGGTCAGCGTGGAGGATATCGACTACGTCTTCATCTCACACCTACACGGGGACCATGTCGGAGGCGGGCGCTGGGCAAGTGAGGGAAAATTCGCTCTCTCAGGGGAGCAACTCAACTTGAGCCGCGTCGAAGCATTTACGCCTGTCCCTATGAGCCATCCAAGCGCTAGGGTTACTCACCTCAAGAGTCCTAGGGTAATCGTTGATGGTGTAGCCTCCATCGGACCGATAACAAGGCCCATGTTCTTCATGGGCTCAGTAGTCGAGCATAGCCTTGCATTTAATGTGGAGGGAAAAGGCCTCGTCGTCATCGTTGGTTGTGGCCATCAGGGACTGCAGAAGATTATTGACCGGGTTGGGAGCCTATTTGACACACCCCTTTACGGGATAATCGGTGGGATCCACTATCCCATCTCCGGATTTCGTAAGCCCAGTCGATTAGGGTTGCCAACTCATAAGATTGGGGCAACAGGGAAGCCCCCATGGGATCCACTGAACAGAGGTGACCTAGAGAAAGCCCTTGAACACCTTAAGGCAAGAAGCCCTAAGCTCGTGGCGATCTCGCCACATGACAGCTGCGACGAGAGTATAGGATCTTTCGAGGAGATCTTCCGAGAAGCCTATACCCACATTGGGGTTGGGAAAAGTATCACGGTATCCTAGTCCGTCTTACACTCGTAAAACACTCGTATTACACATCCAATTCTTATCGAATCGAACTCGCAATATGTGGTTAGACCTTGATGCACATCGCAAGATAATATTGCTCGTGAAAATATGCCCAAGGGCATGAAATGTGCATTACCTCATTAATATGTTAAACGTAATAGGACTAGATCTGCCCGCGCTCGCATCTTATAAATCTTATAATCCCATTGTTCACTATGGTTTTATTTTCGCGCGCGACGTTAGTATCAAATATCTCGCGAATTCTCTTAACTCTCCTTATAGAAGTCGATTATTTTTCTGACTGTCTTATCAATCTCCGATAGTATAAAGCAGAATTCGTCGAGTTCAATTCGCTTATAGTAGAGGTATACCCTGTTTTCACTCATTAGCCGACTAGCCTCTCGAATATATTGGACTTTATTCTGAAATTGCTTACAGATTTCCATAGGAAGATTCTTCTTTTTCGCCCAAAAATTAGTAAAAACGCTCATACTGTAAGGGTAAATTTCTAGAGGTGTTTTTATTTTTTCATTATATTTATGTCATGGCATGAATTATTGATTGATAAATTCGACCCAGCTTTGTGATCCAGAGAGACAGGTGTAACTGCTTCAACTAGAGATGAGCATAGGCGAAGCTATGACTATCTGCTTTGAATTGGAAAAATATGGTGATGGGGAAGGCTGGCTGTCTATTTAGCTGGAGCTGCTCGTTGTTGGTCTCTGATTGTTTTTATTTCCTTAGCGAGGTACTCGATCCACTCAAACCATTCAACCCATCCAGTACGTTTCCTGTACTCCAACATAATCGGAGCTATCTTTTCCCAGAAATAGATGATTGGGCCCGACATCAGGTCGTCCACGACAGTAGGATCTATTAGTTTTCTTTTCACCAGTACGCCTATACCCTCGTAATATGTTCCTACAGAAAGCAATAGGGCCCAGTGATCTGGGTTAGACGGATATCCATAATTTTCCATGAAATCGTCGTAATCCGTCCACTTCCATCCTTCCAATACATCGTATACTGTCTTAAGGTATTCCTTTTCTTGAAAACGGTCGTATATCTGCATGAAGAGCTGTGCTTGTCTCGTTTCGAGTGTCGTCTTGAGATTCATTCTGGTGTATCTCAGGGTGAAGATGTTATAGAGGGCTGCAATTGTTACGCTAACGCCTGCCATCACAATCGAGATAGTCTGGATATCTATCATTCATTTCACCTGTGAAGCATTAAGACGAAACTGAGTATAAGATTATGGAACAAGTCACTACGAGAAAAAAGATGGGGGATGG
>CAZRAV010000018.1:2800-6121 GCA_964598175.1 uncultured Candidatus Bathyarchaeia archaeon
AAACTGAGTATAAGATTATGGAACAAGTCACTACGAGAAAAAAGATGGGGGATGGTTTCTTGGTGAAGGTTCAAGCTTCCTCTAAACGTTATTGCACCAGCTCAAGCTTGAATATTACGGGCCTGAGGCCATCGGGACAAGTCGTCACAGCAACTCCAGGGTCCTCATATAACCATTGGAAGTCGCTGTGGTTACTCAACGCCATAACGAACGGCCATATGGCGCCCCAAGCATATGTGCAGAATCCCTCAGGTTTTTTGGTTTCATAGTAGAAAATTTGACCTTCTTTGTGATTGGGGCAGATGCTTCCCTGCTTCGTCTTGATTGGGTCTTTGAAAAGCTCCTCAGTCTTTAAGGTCTTAAGAACTGTAATCTTAACCTTACCTCGTTCCTCACTCATTCCAATACACCTCGGAATTCTATCCAGAACTGGATTCAATTCATTATTAAACAATTCGCTTCGTATTCGTGAAAAAAAAGATAGAGGATGGATTCTTGGTGACGCTTCAAGCAATATTCCCTGATGTCAACTCTATCGTTGTTAGATGAAAAAAGGAGAATAGGTAGGGTTTAATGAATGACCTTACGGTAGCTCCTTAATTATCTCTGCTACCTTTTCGGCTGGGATCGCCACAAGTGTTTCTGTTCTAACCGCTCCTTTACTGCCTAGGATAAGCAGACCCTTCATAGCTGCCTCGTTGTTTGGCACCTCAGTAATTCCTATAAAATCGTACCGTCCCATTGTATAGTAGAATGCCTTCATCTCTCCTCCAAGAGACTTAGCCAATTTAGCTGAATCCTCTAGTCGCCTCGGTGAATCCTTTATGTTCTCGACCCCCTCTTGAGTAAAGTTGCCGAGAATTACATATGTTGGCATTTTTCTCTCTCACTCCCTTCTCTATTGGTACTTGTATAGCTCCCCACCTCGGAGCTAGGGTTCAACTAGAGTTCGCCTATGCGTATCTATAGAACCTTGAACCCCTAGTACATTCAACTCTGTATTTATGATTTGTTCCAAGAGAGTAATCTGACTCTAAATAACCCTTTTCTCCCTTCTTTTACCTATCCAAACATTATCCTGTTATGTATATGGATAATATAATAGATCTAAGAGTATTTGATCAGAGTTATTGGGGTTTAAAATAATGGATCTAGAATAGAATAGCTTCTTCTATTAGGCTTATAAGGAGTAAGCCCTATTCAGAATCGATCAGATATGAGTGAAGTAAAATTCGATATGAAGCCAGTAGAGAAGAAGCCTTCAAGGAGATACAGGAAGGGAAGCAAGTACGACCCAATACTCGATACATTCATGGAAGGTACCGATAAGCTTGTCGAGGTCATTGTAGAAGGGAAGGGGGCCAACTATCTTAGGACACAGCTGAACAAGAGGATCGAAGCCAAAGGACTAAAGGCTAAGATTTCAGTTGTCAATAACGTCCTGTATTTGGAGAAAGTATAAGATTGCAACGAACAATCAATCTCTAATTCTTTTTTTCCAAAGCGCTTCATCCTTATTCGAGAAGAAGGTTTTTAAACTTGGATAGGAAATTACATGAAAACATCTGGTGGCATGGATATGACACTGATCTTTGACCCTGCTGGAGAAGGATTGGCTAAAACCTTGAAAGATTATCAGATTGAGGCGTTGAGACTCGTCTGGGCGAAGGGAGATGATGGAGCCATATCCAAGGAGGCCTGGCAACACGTCAACAAGGCACTCATTGGTATAAGGACCATAAGCAGGGCCTCTATCATCAACTTCCTCAATGCCATGGTAGATGAAGGAGTTCTCAACTACAAGGAGGAGACCTGCAAAGGCGGTTATAGACGGATATACTCCCCGAAGTTAGACGAACAAGGGTTCAAGAAGCACATCGCCAAGATGGTCATCACAAGCCTCATCAGAGACTTCCCAGAAGAGACAAACGAGGCACTAAAGGAACTATAATAAATCTAACTTGCCTATTATTCCACATATCATAATCTAGAGTTTTTTGGTTACGAGATGTGCGGATGAAGGAAGAGTTGCCAGCCTCGCTGTCCAATTATCTCCTTTTCTAGCGTCAAGTATCATTTGGCCATCTTTAATGATGGCGTCATCCGCGGGCTGAAACCTTGTTGCCAAAGCCCAAAGTATCTGCCTACCATCATGGATGTCTATATCATCGTCCACGCATACGATCAATCTGCACCGATTCAAGGGTGTCATGTCGGGAAGAAATGTCAAACACTCCAAATCCGGCATCACATTGACCACACAGAAATGGGGATTACCCTTGCAGGGGAATGACACATCCTTGATTTTGTACGAACTTGACACATCTCTCTTGTCGGCTTCAGGCTCTGAGCTATCAATCTCCATTTCTGGTCCCGTCGCGTCTATTACCATCTTTGAGGAGATTCCTGCTTCAGGTGATGATGGGTCTAGCCACTGGCTGAAGACCTTTCCGAGGACTTCGATGCCTGAGCCGTCCTTGAAGTCGCACCTCAGAGCTATGGTTCCTAATGCACTTGTGACATCGGATATGCTAGTCTCAGCGGGGAAAACTACGACGATTTTGACGTAATGATCCAGCCCCAATAGTAGAAGACCGAGTTGTTTGGCAAGGCCAGGCGTCAGATCCATCGACTCCTTGAGCGAGATGAAACAGACGAAGTGGGTGCCCCAGACCGGCCAGATGATGGCCTTTAAAGCAGGAGTGTGAATGAAGTCGATCATAGCCTGGTATATCCTTGCTTGTTTAGGTAGCCCGCTGAGGAGAAGATGCTCATAGGAGTTGCTCGGGGCGACGGCTAGGAAGATAGCGTCTTTCCTTCTGGTAATGGCGGAAATATGAAGTAGATTCCTCGTAGATCTGCCGCTGATATAGCCCGTGTATTCGGTGAAAGGTCCCTCATCCTCCTCGTCTAGCAGTATCTGTCCTTCCATCACTATTTCGGCTTGTGCGGGAACGGGAAGATCAACGGTCTCGCACATGATAAGCTCGATTGGTTCGCCTAGGAAGGCGCCTACGGTATGGTATTCGTTGGTAATCTTGGCTGCCGCTGCGAGGTACAAGGCTGGGTGTGCGCCTATGATAATTGCCACGTCGAGAGGTTTCCCTACAGCCTTACATCTCTCGAAATAGTGCCACGTATGCCCCCTCGAATGCAAGCTAACCCCGAATCTGTCTCTTCTCTTCAAATGCATCCTAGCGTAGGTCAGGTTTACCTCGGCTTGGTGGTCTGGGTTCCTTGCGACGAGTAACCCGGCGGTGACGTATCTCCCTCCGTCCTGTTCATAGAACTTCGGGATTGGAAAGGATGTTAGATCTACGT
>CAZRAV010000018.1:6221-10505 GCA_964598175.1 uncultured Candidatus Bathyarchaeia archaeon
TTTTTCTCCATTTCAGCAACATAAGCAGTTACTTCGTACCGCCAGTCAACCGACTCTTTCACCCTTACGAGTTGATCGGGAACAACGTTGTGCACCCTCTCCAAGTATGTCCTTAAACTTTGCATGGTTTCAAACAGACTTTAAAATAAAAAAAGCTTGCCGAAAAAAGGACCTGTTTAATAGGGTGAAAAATGTATTTCAAATTAGTATTTTGAGGGTTCCTAATATAGAAAACACATGCAACAATTTTTCAGTTGTATTTGCATTATCTTTAACCCTTATCCATAGTAGCTGGATCAAAGAACTCCAATTTAACCATAATATTGGTAGCCCAGGAGAGATTCAAACTATCGTCAGGAGGTTTCTCCTGCCTATAGCCTCCAGAGCCTCCCATCCTTGACCGCTAGACGACCAGGCTCCCCCTAAACCTAACAGCAGACATCGTGTTATAAATCTTATAAAACCCCAGAAGCCCCACAGAACAAGATGTCTATAAGAAACATTCTTCCGCCTAGGTAGAAGCGAGATAAAGCGGCCACTAACAGCCTCGCTCAGCTTTCAGAACGCGGAAGCCGCCTCTCCTGGCGACCACCTCGAAGCCTCCGAAGTACCGTTCCAGGAGCGCCGAGAGGCTGCGTCCCCCCTTCGTCGTCCTAACAACCAACTGAAGAGAGCCTCCCGGTTTCAGATATCTAGACGCGCCCTCGATGACGGGCTCCACAGCCTTCCTGATGCCGGCGGAGATGGGAGGGTTGGTGAGGATGGCGTCAAAGGCGAGGCCCTCCACTGGCCCGTAGAGGGGTCCTCCGACTATATGGACGTTATCCACCCCGTTCCGGCGCGCATTCTCCTCCGCGAGGGCGACAGCCCGCTGGTTGATGTCGGTCATCCAGACCCGTAGCCGTGGCTTCAACTTGGCCGCCACAATCCCTATGGGTCCATAGCCGCATCCGAGGTCCAGCGCCGCTTCGGCGTCCGGTAGCCTCATGGACTCTATGAGTAGACGTGTCCCGGCGTCGATCCTCCTGTGGGAGAAGACGCCTGATGCAGTGAGGAACTCGAATTCGTGGCCGCGGAGGCGGCACCTCACCAGCCCCAGCCGCGGCGGGGATGTGGGACGCTCAGAGTAGTAGTGCTCGGCCAAGTCTCACCACATTTTGGGGTATGTTCCGCGGGGCATAAGCACCCGAATCGGCGTCGCGGCGATGCCGTGCTCCGACTTGAGGATCTCGTCGCCGGACATCTCCGCCTTCATCAGGGCCACCCCCTCCCCCTTCTGCGTCATCACCGCCACCATGGACCCCCTCTCGATGCCAGATTCGAGGCTGAGGATCCCCGGAACAGCCAGAGCCGCGCCCGTGCAGATGGCTTCAACGGCCGAATCCCTTATCCATATCTTGGGCAACAGATCCAGAGCCTTCTCCATGGGTTGGATGATGCGCCTCAGGGGTCCCCCGTCTCCTTCTTCGCTGAGGATGTCGACGGCGTCAGCCAGGTCGTACATGGTGATTAGGCTGCTCTCTGTGAAGGGGCCACTCCGGGTCCTCCTCAGCTCGTGCATGTGGGCGCCGCCCCCCAGGATTTCGCCGACGTCGTAGCAGAGCTTCCTGATGTAGGTACCGCTCTCGCAGGCGACATTGAAAAGCCAGTTCCGGCCGTCTCCCTCAAGGTAGTTGATGCCGTAGATGGTCCGTGTTCTGAGGCGCCGCTTCACCGAGGCCCTTATCGGCGGCCGCTGGTAGATCCGTCCCTCGAAGAGCTTCAGCGTCTCCAAAACCCTCTCCTCATCCTCCTCGCCGTGGGTCCGCATCACGCAGACGTACTCCTTCCCCGCCTGGAGGAGCGCCTGCACTACCTTCGTCGTCTCCTGGAGGGCGATGGGGAGGACGCCCGTCACCTTGGGATCGAGGGTCCCTCCATGCCCCGCCCTGTCGAGAACCAAGAGCTTCTTGACCCAGGCGACGACCTCGTGGCTTGTGGGGCCCGGCGGCTTGTCGACATTGAGGATGCCGAACTTGATGTGCTGCTGACGTGGTCTCTGGTCCGGCGGAAGCCCTAGGCTCGGGTCAGTCTCCTCCTCTGCCCTCGTGATGACGGTGCGTTTGACCTCCCAGGGCGGCTTGACCTTCAACTCGACTCTCCTTTGATTGACACGCCTACGCATTAAAGCATAGTGCAGACCCTATACATGAAATAGCGGGAAGTCGAACTGAGTCGGCGACGGCCTCCCAGGTGGTTACGTGGCGATCTCGAAGCAGACGGCTCGGAGGCTGATGATCGAAAAGCAGGCCTCAGCCCCCAGCCAAGCACCGTCGAAAAAAAAGGACAACTTCGAAACGGTGGACAGACTCGCCAAAACCCTTGACAGCTTCGCACGGTTCAACGGCGCCGATGATGTCGAGGTGGAAGAGGACAGACCGAGAAAAGGGTGAGAGCTACTATTTTGAAGGCTTCTTGTAGTCGCATTTGGCGTCGCATAGGTCGCAGCGCCGCGTTCTAGTCTTAAGCGGGGGCTCGCCCTTGATGTCGCAGACGAGGTCGTACGCTGCCTTGATAGAGGGTTCATCCCCCTCGAGCACGAATATCTTGGAGCCCTCGCCGCCGTCGATGCCTCCCCCGCCTATGGGGATCGCCTCAACGCCGGTAAGCTGGTTGAATGCCTCCAGCTCGGTGATGACATCGGCTTGGACGACCATCAAGCCTACTGCCATCCCAAGCGACCTGTCCACAGTCCTGATCCCTGTCTTGGAGACGACATCCGCCAGCGAGATGGGGACGAGCTTCTCAAGCCCTGCTGCGATGATGGCGTTGATGCCGTTAGCTGTTACATACCCCCACGCGGTCCCAATGGTGCCGCCTCCTGCGCCGCCGAGGAGTATGGCCGCCGCCCCGAAGGGGTCGATGGCGTTCGCCCCTTTGATGAACACATCCTCCGGGCCCATCTTCGCTAGCACCTTCGGCAGGTCGGGCGTCTTCATCTCAGTCACCTCGCCCTTCTCGATGACGTGGTGGCCGTATCTCCCCTTGGAGTCGGTGACGCAACATCCCTTCGCCGTGACGACGCCGGCAGTGAACATCCCCTTATCCTCGATCCTCTTGCCGAGTAGCTCCTCTATGACGTAGGCATTGGTGGTGCTCGTAGCGACGATGATGGTCCCCTCCTTCAGGGCGTTCTGGACGATGTCCATCTGGGCGATCGCGCGTCCGATCAGTCTCTTACCCTCCGAGGGGGTGAGCGTAGTCTGCATGAACAAATCAAATCCTCCGAGCTTCTATATGGTAGGAGTGGGAGAGTAATAAAAACTTAGTCCAAAACATGTATTTCAATATCTACTTCGGAAAGTACGGCTATATCATCCATCTTGAGTCTGAGGTTCTCGTTTTGGATGAGTTCAAACCAAATTTGTGGAAATAGATATCCATAATATCAAATATTATGATCTTCTATGGGTGCACGGGATGTTTAGCGTTTTAGAAAAGGAAGAGGGAAAGTTGACTGCCAAGTTTTATCGGTCTTTTAAAGCTTTGATCCTTGGGCATCAACTGAGTTATACATCGCTCTCGTCCGATAGAGCTTCGGCGTAGATCGCGCCGAACTCGGTCAGGCGGATGGCCTTCATCTTCGAGCCCTTCTCGCTCTCGACGAACCCCTTCATCTCCAGCCTCGAGACGATGCGGCTGAAGCGGTTCCTCAGGGTTGAACTCGCAGCCTTGTAGCCGAACCAGCGGATGATGTCACTGACGGAGTCGGCCGAGCCGCCTTTCTCCCTGAGAAGCCCCAGCAGCCGCTTCTCCATCTCCCACTCCCTCTCCTCGTGCTTTGTGTGGGGCTCAAGACGGTACCCTGGCAGCCTGATCTCTATAGGGTCCATACTGGGCTGTTTTCTGGCGTTTTCAAACCATTCCTCGAATTTTTTCTCCCCTATATTTCCGTCGACGTACCAGGCGGGCTGTTTTGAGGGTACGGTATAAACACGGGCGTTTCTGAACATGAGGGCAATGGTGAGGGCGACGCCCTGGGTCAGGTTGGTCGTCGAAGTGATATCGATGAGGACCTCCTCCCCGTCCTCCCTCGCCTTAGAGAGGATCCCATATATGGTCCTGAACGCGTCTCGATGGTCCATCGGGTCGAAGGCGACCATGATCGGCTCCAGAATCTCCAGCCTGTCCCTCAACTCCTCTGCGTTCCTTCTCGACATGTGGGAGAAGACGACGGTTTCGTCGTCCTTCTCCACGTTGCTGTAGAGGAGGTATAGCCTCGTTATGCCCTGGCGCTTGCTCCAG
>CAZRAV010000019.1:0-10269 GCA_964598175.1 uncultured Candidatus Bathyarchaeia archaeon
ATCGAGAACACGCCCGCCATCATCCACGGCGGACCCTTCGCGAACATCGCCCACGGATGCCCGAGCCTGGTCGCCATTAAGATGGCCCTCAAGCTCGCTGACTACGTCGTCGTCGAGCCGGGCTTCGGAGCGGACCTGGGGATGGAGAAGTTCTGCGACATCGCCGCGCGCACCGGCGGCCTCAAGCCCGACCTCATCGTCATAGTGGCCACCATCAAGGCCCTGAAGCATCACGGCGGCGTCCGTCGTAAGGAGCTGAAGGAGCCCAACGTCGAGGCCGTCAAGAAGGGCTTGGCCGTCCTCAACCAAGAGATCGAGAACGCAAGAAGGTTCGGACTGCTCATCGTCGTCTGCATGAACCACTTCGTTTCCGACGCCGATGATGAGATCGATGCCGTTCTCGACTGGTGCCGCGAGAAGGGGGTTCCCGCCGCCTTCACCGACACCGTGCTCAAGGGGGGCGAGGGCGGTATCGAGTTGGCCAGGCTGGTTCTCAACGAGCTGGAGACGAAGAAGGCGGATTTCAGGTTCCTCTACCCCTTGGAGATGCCGGTGGAGGAGAAGATCAGGACCATCGCGAAGAGCATGTACGGCGTCGCGGACATCGAGCTGCTCCCCGATGCCCGGAAGGCCCTCAGGAAGATCGAGAAGCTCGGCTTCGACAAGATGCCCATCTGCATGGCGAAGACGCCGCTCTCGCTGACCGACAACGAGAGGATCAGGGGCCTCCCGCCCAAAGGCTACGTCCTCCCCATCACAAACCTGAAGCCCTCCACCGGCGCAGGCTTCATAGTCGCCTACTGCGGCGACATCAACACGATGCCCGCGCTCCCAACGCACCCCGCAGCCGAGGGGATGGATATCGACGAGGACGGCCGGATCACCGGCCTCAGCTGAGGTGACATGGATGATAGTCATCCTCGACGGTAGGGCGACCGCCTCAAAGGTGATGGAGGAGCTGAAGGCGCAGGCCGAGGAGTTCAAGGAGAGGGGCGTCACGCCGACGCTGGCGCTGGTGCTGGTCGGCGACGACAAGTACTCGAGACGGTATGTCAAGATGAAGATGAGGCGTTGCGTAGAAGTCGGCGTCGAAGCCCAGCTCCACAATCTCCAAGACGCGACCCAGGAGGACCTCCTTGACCTCATCGAGAGGCTGAACGAGGATCAAGCAGTCCACGGCGTCATGGTCCAGCTCCCCCTGCCCGAGGGCTTCGACGAGCTGGCGACTGTGGAGACCATATCGCCAGAGAAGGACGTGGACGGCCTCAGCCCGGCGACGCTGGGAAAGCTGCTCATGGGGGAGAAGTGCTTCCCTCCTGCGGGCGTCGAGGCCATCATCGAGCTTCTCCGCAGACACGACATCGACCCCGAGGACAAGCACTGGACTATAGTGGGGCTGAGCAACATCGTGGGGAAGCCGCTGGCAGCGCTGCTCACGAACATGAAGGTGACCATCACCTGCCTCCGAGCGACGCACCCCGATCTGGCGAAGTACACGATGGAGGCCGATGTGCTGGTGGTGGATGTGGGGCGGAAGTGGGCGGTCACCGCGGACATGGTGAAGAGGGGCGCCGTGGTTGTGGACAACGGAAACAACTACGAGGGGAAGAAGGTCTACGGCGACGTCGACTTCGACGGCGTCAAGGAGGTGGCCTCCGCCATAACCCCCGTCCCCGGCGGAGTCGGCCCCCTGCTCATCGCAATGCTCATCAGGAACACGCTGAAGGCTGCGGCCCGGTCAAGCGTTTAAAAGCGATAAGCCCCATTCACTGTTGGTGAGGCCTGTGTCAAAGATCGACTCGCGCCGGGCCCGTCGGATGATGAAGCAGATGGGCCTGAAGATGGACGAACTCGGCGACATAGAGCGCGTCATCCTCCAGGGCGGGGGGAGGGAGATCGTCATCGAAGGGCCAGTTGTCACGGTCATCGACATGAAGGGGCAGCGAATGTACCAGGTGGCCGGGGGCAAGGTCACAGAGAGTGCGGTGGAGAAGGAGCTCGTCATCCCCGAGGAGGATGTGCTGTTGGTATCCCAGCAGGCCGGGGTGAGCATGGAGCGGGCCCGCGCTGCCCTTGAGGATGCAGAGGGCGACCTCGCTAGGGCCATCCTGATGCTGACGACGGGGTGAAAGCCGCGCCAGGATGCGCTGACAGGCCTGACCAATAATAAGTTCCAGCGTTGGGGACAGCGATTTGGCGTTGACAGTGAGGCGCCACGGAGGCGTCGTGGTGGAGTACGGGGGCGAGGGCGTCGTATTCGACCCCACCTCGGGCGGCCTCCGCTACCCCGCCTTCGTCTCCCACGCCCACGCTGACCACTCCGCGGCCTTCCGGTACCCGGACCTCGTCAAGTACGCGACGGAGCCGACCCACAGGCTGCTGGAGGCGCTGGGGTGGCGTAGGACGGGCGAGTGGCACCCCCTCCAAGTCGGCGAGAGAGTGAAGATAGGCGACATCGAGGTGCGCGTCCACAACGCTGGCCACGTCCTCGGCTCCGTCCAGTTCGAGGCGGCAACGCCGGAGGGGACCGTCCTCTACACGGGGGACTTCAACATCGGCGACTCCTACACGATGGAGGCGGCGAGGCCGGTGAGCTGCGACCTCCTCGTCGTCGAGACCACATTCGGGGCGCCCATGTTCACCTTCCCCAAGCGGAAGGAGGTCGCCCTCGATATGGTCAGATGGGCGGTTCTCGACGCCATCCCCGCCGGAAGGATACCGACCTTCAAGACGGACTCCATAGGGAATGCACAGGAGATCATATCCATCTTCAACAGGCTTACGAAGCTCCCCGTCGTCACCGCCAAGAGCGCCTCCAAGGCCAGCGGCGTCTACAGGGAGTACGGACATAACCTCGACTACGTCGACGCCGAAACAGACGACGGACGAGAGCTCTTGGAGGAGGGGAGATGCGCCTTCATAACGCCTAAGGGGTCGAGGCTGCGCCGCGAAAACCTCGAGGTGGCCCTCGCCTCGGGGTGGGCAGCCATCATGAAGAAACGCGGCCGATCCTTTTCCCTGAGCGACCACGCCGACTTCCGCGGCCTCCTCAGCTTCATCAGGCGCTGCCACCCGAAGAGGGTGTTGACCTTCCACGGCGGAGCGATGACGAAGGGCTTCGCCGGCTATGTAAAAAAGAGGCTCGGCATCGACACACAGCCGCTGACCGGCAGGGAGGAGACGATGATGGGGCCGGTCTCCAGGGGCGAGATGAGGATGAAGGCCTGCTGCGACCAGCTCCTCCGGACCGTCCGCATCCCAGGCTTCGTCTACACGAACCCGTGGCTGGTGAGGGAGATGGCGCGACGGGGCTTCACACGCAGCGAGACCGAGACCGCCCTCCAGCGCCTCATCGACGGTGGGCTCCTAGCCCCCGCAGAGTCTGGCGTCAAACTCGGATAACCTGTCCGATAAACCTTATCTACAAAGAGATAATTGATTTAATAGAGATTATTAGTGGCAAATTAGCTAAAAATAAATAATAAGGAGGGATCAACCTACAAATACCCATCTAGCGAAAAGGTATCCAAAAGCTAGGTTGCAGAAGCCCAATGTGAAGATTATTGGAATAAGCAACCAGTTTTTCTTCATTTGAAAAAGAAACCATAATGGAAATATGAAACTTAAATACCTCGCATAGCTGTGAATATTTCCACATAAAACGATAACTAAAAGATTAATAGTTGAGTAAATGGATAGTCTCCAGTCAATTTCATAAATTTTCAAGACCAATAAAATAAAGATAGAGAGAAGGCAGAATACTAAACCAACAAACGCTTCATTGGGAGGTAAGTTAAAAGGAAAAGGAGGATTCATTTGGAAAAGAGTAGGTATTACATATTGGCTCAAAAATTGTCTATTATGCCAATACATTTGCGCCTCAAAAATAACAAAGAAATTACCTGTTTTCATATATCCATAATAAAACCAGGCAATCTCCGAGAAAATGGGGAATCCATATAACAAAGATTTACGAAACTGCCTATTTATGATGTTTACCATAATCATAGGTACTATTAAGATAATGCCAAGAGACCTGGTTAAAGAGGCTCCAGCCACTAACAAGGATGCAAGAAAATGCCTATTTTTTAAATGGAGAAACCATGAAGATAACGCCAATGTAAGAAAGAATCCCTCGCTGTATCCAACTGAAGTAAAAAGAAAAACCGTTGGAAATAAAGAGGTTAAGAGGGTTGCAGAGAAAGCTTCTTCCTGACTTAGTATTGTTCTGCAACGAGTTGAAAGAGGGGTATCCACACAATTCCAAATACAGAGGCGAGTATAACCTGAGATGTTGTAAAATTTCCAATTAGAAGCCCAAAGAATCTAATTACTATCGGAAATCCTGGAAGAAAAGCAAATACGACTGGTATTGGGGAACTTGTCGGAATATTTTGATACCAATCTCTTGCTATTAGATTATACCAGCCTCCATCCCAAATGGTAAATGTCTCCCACCAAAACTTAAATGAGAATAAGTCGGGACGCTGGTTGATTGACAACTGAATCCAAGAAAACATTAAAATTTTCATCATAATAGAAATGACAACTGGAATAACGAAACGTCTACTTTTTTTTAGTTTACTCTCTTTAAAGATAAATTGAAGATTCGTCGTCAACCCTTTAAAAAATTCATCTGTAATCTTATTAAGCTATATCTTATTATAAAAATATACTTGAATTTCCTCTTCCCCATGCGCGAGCCAGTACTAAGATGTAGATAAGCTTACATCCCAGTCTCCTCTGGCCTGTAACGCCGTAGCTTGTCCTGGTCCGTGAACGATCTGATCTGGCCCTTCCCGAAGAGGGACTTGAGGATTCTGTAGGCCCTCTTGTCCTTGAGGCCCATCTTCTCTGCGAGCTCCTTCAGCGTGAGGGGCTCTTCGGCTAGGAGTTGCAGCGCCTGCTTCTTCAGCTTCGCGGACAATACCTTCTCCCATCAAGACAATTTCTCAGGGGGCTAAAGAATTTGACGCCTCCATCCATGGCGCCCCCTATATAAGCTGATCTGCTGAGAAGGGCGAAAAAGCAGCTTCCTCGTTCATATTCATGGCAAACGCCTCCTTATATCCCTAGCCCGTTTGCGGGGGTTGAATCAAGCAGAAGTAGAGGAGAATGTTCACCGAAGCCTTCCTCGTCATGCATCTGTCTCCAAGCCTCTTAAATAGAGGCCTCATCGACCGAGATGACATCGGGGGTTCCATCATTGAGGTCGAGATGCAAAACAGCGATCTCGTGTTCTTGGCCATACAGGTTCGTCTCTACTTCGGGAGGGCTCCTATACTGAGGCAGTACAAGATCATGCCCCAGTAGAAGGCGGTGCCGATGAGGAGCCAGAGGGTGTGGACCCAGCTCGGTCTAAGCTCCTCTGGCAGGAGCCTCCGGGTCACGTAGGCGAGGATGGGGCAGTAGAAGGCCATGGCAAAGGCTGCCAGCCAGGTCCCCATGGTCACAAGCACCAGCGGTTTTTTCGCGATGAAGAAGGTGGCGCAGGCCGGTATCAGGGTCCCGTAGAGGAAGATGTAATACCATTTGCTGAGGTGCACACTCCTGGCGGCGGGGAGGTTGTAATAGACGAGGTCGGCCTGCCCCCTGGCGTATCCATCGTAGACGCCGAAGCCCGTGTTCCAGATCTGGAGGAAGGCAACGACGTAGAACATCTTAGCAGCCCATGGAGCGACATACCGCTTAAAGACCTCCCCCATCCCGGCGATGATGGCGAGGGACTTCCCCGTCCGCTCCAGCTCTATGAGTGATGGGTCGAGACCCAGCGCGCCAAGTTCGAGGAGAACGTAGAAGAAGGTGAAGAATATGCTCATGGCCCAGAAGAGGACGAGGGCGTCGAATGTGCAGTAACGCCTCCAGCCCCTCCACTTCTCCTTCTCCTCGGCGTCGCCTGCGTCGAAGGTGTATCCTGCCTCGGGTATCGACTCCTCCCGACCAAAGAGGCCGGTGATCCTCCCCACAAAAGCGCCCATACCCATCCCCCTGTCCCTGCACCAGAGGGTGTACCAGATCTGCTGCATCCCCGAGGGCCCCGCGTAGGCGATGGCGCCCACGACGAAGGGCATAAACTGCCGCGACCCCATCTCGGGATGCCAGTATCCGAAGCTGACGAAGCCCCTGAGAACTTCGAGTACCCGGGCGGGCGTGGCGATGGTCAGGCTGACGAAGATGACGAGGACCGCGCTCAGGATGATGGCGCCCGTCATCACCTTCTCGATAACTCCGTAGACGACGGGGCTCACTGTCAGCAGGACGAGGATGGCGGCGACGCCGAGGACGGCGAAGACCTGCCAGCTCGCCTCGCCGAAGGGGGCGCCCGTCGCGTAGCTGAGTATCTGCCCTGCCGTCCCGATCCAGCCGGGCCAGAAGTAGATGACGGGGGCGCTGAAGAAGAAGATCCAGCTGAAGACCTTCCTGAAACCCATGCGGGCCGTGGCCTGGAAGAAGCTTTCGCCTGTTGCCGTGACCCACCTGGACATCTCCATCTGGACGAAGTACTGGATGGTGAAGCCGAGGAGGGCCAGCCAGAGGACCCCTGTCCCCCACATGAGAGCCATCCTAGGCCACATGATCATCTCCCCCATCCCGATGCCCATAGCGGCGAGGATGATGCCCGGCCCCAACAGGTGACCTGCCCTAGGAGGACGGGGAAGCTTCCCAAGCCTGAGAGGAAGCCCCTCCCCAAGCTCCACTCCTTTGGTCTCCTCACTACCTTCTTCGGACATGACAACTAACATGAGGGAGAGCGAGTTTTAAGATTTACCACGCCCCCGAAGAGGGGACAGCCACGACTCTCCAATGGTCAGGGTCGTTGAAGTCGTCTCTTTAGGACTAAGAACAGGTCGTTCGTTTTGGGCTCCTCCTGGTCGTGGGTTCGGATGGCTCTCCATAGAAATCCAGTCGGAGCACGTCCCAGCGGGTGTAATGGCCAAGCGCGTCGAAGTAAGCCTTCGTGTGTCGACGGTCGTCGGCATCGAGTTCGGCGTACAGGATCGTCTCCCTGTCGAAGACGGGTTCCTGCAGGTAGACCCCGGCGGGGTTGACGATGAAGCTGCCGCCCGCGGCTATGTTGAAGTCGGTGCACTCCTCGGGAAGGTCGACATCCGGGATGTACTGGCTCACGCTGATGACGAAGGTCTGAGTCTCGAAGGCGTACTCCTTGATGGCGTATTCGATGTCGCAGAGATGGGACGGCTCGCCCTGCCTGAACCGCTTCTTGTCGCCGGGGTGGCGTCTCATGACCCACCATCCGGGCCAGACGGCGCAGTGGATCTCCTCGCCGAGGATGGCCATGGCCGCCTTGAGCAGGGTCATGTGGTGTTCGTAGCAGACGAGGCCGCCGACGGTGCCGATCTCGGTGTCGAAGACCCTCACGTCGCCGATGTCACCCATGCCCCAGACGACGCGCTCGCCGTGGGTGGGCATCAGCTTCCTGTGGCGTCCGATGACCTCGCCGTCATTCCCGATGAACAGGATCGTGTTGTACAGGGTCCCGCTCCCCCTCCGGTCGCTCATCTCTGTGCAGCCCAGGACGGCGACTGCGTCGACATCCCTCGCCGCGTCCCCCAGCACATCCGTGTCGCCGCTCGGGATTTCGAGGGTGTTCTTCTGATACTCGACCATCAGGTCCGACCACCTGGATATGGGCTGCAGCCCCCTCCAATACGGGTAGCCGGGTATGAATGTCTCGGAGAAGACGATGAGCCTCGCCCCAGCCCGACCCGCCTCCTCGATGGTCCTGCAGGCCTTATCGACGGTCGCCTCCCTATCCATGAAAACGGGTGAGACCTGAGCAGCCGCCACCTTAACCTTATCCAACATCTACAATCGATGAAAAATAACCGTAGAACTATAAGAAAACGAGGTTTTCAGAAGCGAATTCGGACAAGTCAGCAACAGTTAGAACTACATCGAACACCGTAGCACTGATGGTCGCAGAAGGCAAGTCTCCGAGCAAGCTCGAGAAAGCCAAATTCGACTCAAGCATCCTCGACATGCGATCTTACTATTTAGGGATGATCTACGCGCGTGTTTGGCTGGCGGACTTATCGGTTCGTCTTATTTTTCATCTCCGGCGCTGAATCCATTTAGAGTTTCCTTCCAACTAGGAGAATGTGCTCGCTACAGCCCAGGATGGACGGATGATTGCACGTTCTCAATATTATGTCTATCCATGTACTCCACCGTTCCTTGTTCTCAGCTAGTCGGTTGGTCTCTTCCTCGTGGTGGGATGATAATCCTTCTAACGCGGCCATCTCAAGGGTTTCGACACCGTGACTTTCGAAGAGTTCACGGAGTTCCTCCGGAAGGAACCAGTGGGAGGCCGTGAAACCTGTAACTTCAGCGCGTGGAAGCACCCCTGGAATGTAGTCCCCCGTCTCCCAGTGATGTCTACAGTCTTGAATCTCATCGGGGAACTCGATCAGAATGGTTCTCAATAAACCCAGCCTATTTATCACCGATACGAAGAGCGGGGAACCTCTCCTGGCGACCCGCACGAGCTCCTCCGACGCTCTCCGCCGTTGACCCTCATCCAGGAGATGGTTAAGCGGGCCTCCAAGGCAGAGCACGGCATCGAACTTCTCATCGGTGAAGGCGGAGAGTTCGGTTATGGAACCCTCCACAATCTGTTTAACCCGTCCCTGAACGCCGGCCTTCTCTATCTCCTTCTTGGCTATGTCCAGTAACTTGGGCGTGATGTCTAGCAGAATGACATCGTACCCCCTCTTGGCTAGTTCAATGGTGTATCTGCCCGGGCCGCCGCCAGCGTCAAGTATCAACCCTCTATCCGGGAGATATTTCTCTAGAAAGTGTGTGGTCGTGATAAATTCTATCTGATGATAAGGGTCCCGTTGCAGGCGTTCCCACTCATCTCTCGCTGTTTTGGTATACCACTCCTTAACAATCTTCGTGATACGGGGATCATCACTACACATGCTTCTCTCCCCCTCCAATAAGAATTTGAACCGGGATTTTAAAATTCCCAGTGAGTCAAACCTAGATCGTAACATATTCCAGGTACGAGCCGTATCTGAAAGGACTCGGCTTATTATTTTTATCCGGGTATCTCATATTGGTGGGTCTGGCTTGGGGTATGGCTGGAGGCGTCGTATCGGTCTCCTGGTGCCGTCGAGCAACACGACCATGGAGCCCGAGTTCTACAGGATGACGCCAAGCGGGTTCTCAGTACACACCGCCCGCATGAGGCTCGAGGAGACGACGCCTGAAAAACTTGTCGAGATGGCGGAGGACGCCGAGAGGGCGGCGGCTCTCCTGGAGACCGCCGAGGTGGATGTCATCGTCTACGGCTGCACGACTGGTTCCCTCGTGGGCGGCGTCGAGTGGGAGAAGCGGCTCGTCCAGCGTATCGAGGGCGAGACGGGTGTCCCGACGCTCACGACTATCCGTGCCGTCGTGGACGCTCTCAAGACTCTGGACGTGGGTTGCGTCGCGGTCGCCACCCCCTACATCGACGATCTGAATCGCCTCGAAAGGGCTTTCCTCGAATCTCAAGGCATCGAGGTCACCGATATCAGGGGTCTGGGCTTCGTCAGAAACGTGGACATCGGCAGGACTGAGGGAGAGGTCGTCGAGAGGCTCGTAAGGGAGGTGGCGGGTGGAGCCGACGCCGTCTTCATCAGTTGCACGAACCTGCCGACCATCGACCTCATAGAGCCTCTGGAAGCTGACCTCGGGCGGCCTGTCGTCACCAGCAACCAGGCATCGCTGTGGGCTGCTCTGCGCAGCTGCGGCTTCGACGGGATAAAAGGCTACGGCGTGCTCCTGGAAAGGCATCTCTGAGGGGCTAGCGGGCGCGGATCTTCTTCCTCTTCGGCCTCAGGTTCTTGCTGCGGCACTTGCGGCATTTGGTCGCGCTTATGGGGTTGGTGGCCCCGCAGTCCCTGCACACCATCTTCTCGACGCGGTGCTTGCGCGCCAGCTCTAGCTTGAACGGGTCCCTCAACGACATCCATGATGTCCTCCTTGTCCTCCGCGGTGGGAGGGGCTTTGCAATTATTAGCTTCGCAGTATTTTACCTTTACTCCCTGTGACTCAACGATAACATTGTTACATGAGGTAATTCGCGCGCAGGTAGTTGGTAAGAGCTGTATGTTGATAGGTTCCTAATGAGGAGAGGATGAATATTGTCCAAACGCGCGATGAAGGTATAGAAAGGTTTATGACTCGTACCTGTGCGCTATTTCCACGGAGTATTCCCATCGCGATCGGAAAAGTAGGTGAATGGAAATGTTCGAGGAAAGA
>CAZRAV010000020.1:0-10069 GCA_964598175.1 uncultured Candidatus Bathyarchaeia archaeon
AATTATTTAATCCGCCCGCGCGAAAACGTACACCCTTGCTTACCTTGTTACCATCTTCTTGGTGGTCTGCGTTTCGCAAAGCATTCCTGGCAGTAGACAGGGCGGCCTTCTGTGGGCTTGAACGGAACTTCACATTCCTTCCCACAGTCAGCGCAGACTGCTTTGTGCATCTCTCTGCGGCCGCTGCGGAAATTGCGCCTTCCCCTATCTCCGCCATATCGTCTATCTCTTCCGCCGAACCCGCCGCTATCGTAGCTCCTCCGCTGCTCGAACTGCCTGCTGGAGAGGTTGTTGTCGAGGTTCACCTCCTCGAAGGGCGCGGACTCTGACAGCTCGTAGCTGCCGAAGCGACCCAGGTTAAGGCGCATCGACCCTCGGAAGAGGTTGACATAGGCGTTCTTGATGTTCAAGATCTGACCCTCCTTGACCTTGTCAAGGGCGTCGTCCCAGAGCGTGAGATATATGCTCCCCGTATCGTCGCCGACAAGGGCCTCTGCGACCCGATGCGCGCCCCCAGAGACTTCACGCGGCTCCGTCTTTGACACGACCTTGACGATGGTGTACACCCGTCTAGAATATGAGTTCAGATTCCCGATCTTAACAAGTTCGGCGTCCTTATCTTCATATGTAGCCATATTGTATCTACTCTCATTTGGTGACCGAACAGCATACTGCGATCCATATAAGGGTTGCGTGTGTGACTCGCGCGAGGGGATTCATCTTCTGTGTCGCTTCTGATGGGATCTCTTCAGCTCTTTTCTCCTATAGTCTCGTTTTCTCTCACCTTGAATTCGCACACTCCTGAACTCTTGCCCCTCGCTGGAGTCCCTTGTATACTGATTGATCTCCCTGTAGAAGAGGGGGTAGCTTATCTCCTTGTTGAAGAGCTAGGAGATGAGGACGTTCAGCCTACAGCACTCCTCGGTCCCCTGCTGATTATCCCACACCTTGGAGTAGGCTTCGTAGGCCGCATTGAATTTGAAATCAGCCATCTGCTCAAACGTGACTTTATAGACGGGCTGCTCGTCTTTCGTCGCGGTTGGGTACCCACGTTGATGAGGCAGGTCTACGGGATATAAGCCCTTGCGAGGGCGATGACATACATCCATCCTAATCGCGCGCTCAAGCGACTCAACACCAAGCTTAAGGGTGTGCAGATGACGAAGCATTTCAAAGTGTAACAGAAGCTTCAGACATCCTATTCGAAACGGTCAAGTCGGCTTCTCCCGAGATTCAAGCATCTCCTCGAACCTGTAGAGGTCCTCGTTCTTCCTCCCGAGCTCCTCTAAGATCTCCACTGCAGTCTCAAACTTTTTACAGACGACGTCCAGGGTCTCCCTTACCTCATCCTCATCTCGGGCCCATCTGCACACCTTCTGGACGGTGACGCTCATGGGGCAGCCGCGCTCCTGTAGCTTCTGGTTGAGATCGGCGGCCGCGACCAGCTGGAGCCGTCAGCGGGTGGCGTACTAGGGATTGATGATTGGCTCCTCCTCTTGCTGCTTCTGGTGGTGGCGCGGAATTTATCATCTCGCGCAAGGGCTCAACGGTGTTCGTCTCCCTCCAGTTCTCTCTCTAGGTCTTTGATGAATTCCATGCAGCTATCTGGAGGGATACTAGCCCCACTAGCCCTGCTGTGGCCTCCTCCAAACCCGCCGTATCTCTTTGCTAAGCGTTTCGTGATCTCTCCGAGGTGGATTTCAAGGCCTCTCCTACCTCGGATGGAGAGGTTCATAGCCCCCTTTTTTCCCCGTTTGTAGCAGACGCCGACATCTACATCCATGGCGTCGACCAGTAGACCAGCCACAGGTCCAGCGGACGTTCCATCTACTGCCTCGATGTATGCCAGTCTCCCTAGACTAGAGGCCTCTGTGGGCAGAGACTCCAAGAGCTTGGCCACGTGCTCGAGGTGGGCTAAAGCCGCCTCTGGGGCCTCCTTTATCCTGTGGGGCGGTGTGAACCTGCTGAGTTCTTCGACCACCGATAACCTAAATTGGGCCTTGGCTTTGCGATGGAGGGCATGGGTCAGGATCAAGGCCTCGTGCTGTACGAACTGCCTGTCGAGCTTCTCTAGAAGCTTTGATGCGATGGGGCCGTCCTCAAACTGATCTGATACAGCTGCGTAGGCGGCCAGCCTAGCGGCTTCCCTGCCGAACTCCTTTCTGAATTGATGGTATAGGAGTGCGCTTGCACAGTCTAGGGGGTTATGGACGACGGTAACACCGGAATCTGTGAGTCTCTTCAGTACTCCCAGGGCCGTGGGATGGTGGTCCACGAGGGTGACATCAGCGAAGCCGTTTATCCTAAGGATCTCTTCGGATAGGTCCTCCCTGATGTTGAGGTCGCAGATGTAGACCTCATCCACCGGTGGTTGTACCTTCTTTAACGCGTCTTCAAACTCGTCGTAGGTTACCAGTACGATGGAAGCGTTTCTGAGATGGCGGAGGTATGCGGCGCATATCAGCCCGTCAGCGTCCTCGGCGTGTGAGATACAAATCGTCTTCATATCATCATCCATCCATGTTTTTGGATTTCAAACACCCCTGATTTCGCTTTTAGAGAATTTATCACTAATGCAAGCGAGAAGCTCATTGGTTTTTACTTTCACAATTTCAAGGAGCTTTTCTGTGATGATAAGCTCTTTTGCTGCTCTTTCAAGCATCTCTTCGTCTATTGCCGTAACATCACCTCCAGGCCAGATACATATGTCGACCTCTAGGTCCACGTACCTGATCTTCGATGGGTACAGCTCTACAGGGGTGTTGAGGTTTATGTAAGCCCCCTTGAACTTGCCACCCTTAGAGAAGTACCTTGTCACCGTATAGTATTCGCCCAGCTTCGCCTCAGTGACAGCGCGGTCACCAGCCTCCTTCACTATTCCCAGCCCATCGTAGACGCCTCCGCCCCTCAGTTCCCTCGCATACCTTATCAGTGACCCCTCATCATATGCCTTGATCACGGCTTTTCCGAGGCTTAAGACGGCTCCGTCGAGTTTGACATGTTCTATACCTATCTCGGAGCCTTCGAAGGGGAAGTAGGGTTCGATCGTTCGCCTCAACAGCTCCTCCACCTCCTCAGGAGGGCGTCCTCTCAGGAGGAGTCCCTCAGCCATCTCCGCCGCTGAGGAGATCTCACCTCCACAGGCTCTGTAGTAGTGGTGCTTTTGAATGGTCGGGATGACATCTCTCCGAGACTCGTCGAGCTTTATCTTAGAGGCCCATGGGAACTCCACATCTAGGCAACTCCCGTCGACCTTCCTCCTCAAGATCACGTCCACAAGTTCCTCTCCCAGGATCGTTCGGAAGGCCTCGACGGCTTCAACGCTCCCGAAGGCCTCGACGCCTTGTCGATCATGGCGATCCCGGATACTCAGGTCCGGCTCTTTTTCCAAGGCTTCTAACCCGAACCTCTGAACAATCTCCTCTGAGGGTTGAACGATCTCGAAATCGTGGTCGAGTAGAAGCCTCGTCAGGGCCGTGGCGTAGATCCCACGGACCTTCGCCCTGAAACCGCCCCGTGACATCCGGTCTACCTCAGCCCTTCTCCACCCTGTACAGGTTGCCGACCCTTTCAACATGGAACTCCGCCCCCAGGATCTTCTCTGTGAGCCATATGTTCGTATCCAGATGTTCTGTCATGTTCCTGACGGTGTAGGTGGACTCTCCCTCGGCCAACCCAACATAGGGTACACCCATATCTGCAAGGTGTGTATCAGCGGTGGCTCTCGCGTTGAGCTCCTTTAGGAGGTTCTCGGCGGCCTCTCGACCCACCACCTCACTGGGCTTACGCAACTCACCGATGGCGTCCCCGCCGAGAATGACCCCCGAGTCGGTCTCCGCCCAGAGGACGAGGGAACTCCCCCTCTGAAGGGGGTTGGATGTATCATACAGCACATCGATCTCGGCGTCATATCCTCGGGCTTTCAGGTATTTCCTGGCGGCCTCCGCCTGCCTCTCAGCCACCCGTCTATCCCTGAGGAAAGTGCACACCGAAAACCCTCGTATCTCCTTCAGCTCACCGAACTCCGGGAGCCGGAGAGGCCTCAACCTCTTGCAGGGCTCGGCCTCGAGGCGGACCTCCCCCATCCCGACAGGATAGTATCCGTAGGCTTCTACTTTCACGGAGCCCTCCACACCCATCTTTCTCAGAGTAGGCAGTAAAATATGCCGTATGTAGTTTATTGTAGGTGCATATCTCACATCGGTCCCACCTTTAGATACTCGGAGGCTTACTCCTCGCTCGGCGTAGATGCATATGGGGAGAACGGTCAGTATGAGCATGGGGATGCTTCCAGCGGTCCCGATCTCAGCCTCAAACTCTCCACTGCGAATATCCCCTGGCTTGAACCAGATCTCTCTGGATCCTAGTTTGGCGCCTTCGACCTCTGCGTCGCATAGCCTGGCAGCTGTCAGGACAGCCTCGAGGTGCTGAGGTCTCAAGCCTGGAGAAGAGCGCCTCTTCCTGATGTTGTAGATGTGAAGCTCCTCGTTGAGGATGGCGGCTAGGGCTACGGATATGCGGAGTATCGTTCCGCTGCCGCTTTTCGCGCTACCATCAACTTCGAGCATAATTGCCCTCACTGCGCGCTCGTTCTAGATACAAGATATTAATATCTAGCTATAGTGATAGGGGTTTCTCACGCGTGACCGACAAGAACATGCATGTATTTCTAAGGAGCAGATTTGATGGGATGAGAGCCTACGCGGATTCAGAAAGCAGGTTCATCTTATTATCTTGACTCGGCTGTTTAGAGCTTGGCCAGGGACTCCCCTCTTGAATCTAACTCTGAGCGTCCCTCTTCTACCGTGGAAACCGACAATTTTCCCGTAGATCTTCGGATCATCGGCGGGCCAGCCCACCTTCCATCCGATCATCTGTTTAGAATCCGATGGATCTATCTCCAGGACTTTTATCAGGCACTCCCTCGGGTACTGGGTCTTCCTCCCAAGCCTATAATTTATAATCAATCCTTCTCGCTCATTCTGCATCGAACAACCTCCTTTTCCTATGATCACTTCTGCCCTTGCTCCGGGCATCTCGGGTACTTAGTTCTCTTTTGCATATTACATGCACTGTACTCGGATTTAACTCCGATCCATTCCATCCTCTGAACCGGGCTCCACCTGTACGGCCCGGGAAGGCCCGTAGTGTATCAGCCCGAGTGGCATCTGAGGGCGCTGATGCTCCGCCAGCTGGAGCAGATCCCCTGCATCAAGGATCTGGTGAAACGCCTCAGGCGGAACCCGTACCTCAGAAACGTATGCGGCTACGGCGACAGGGCTCCCTGCGAGGCCCCTTTCAGCCAGATGAATAAGAGAATTGGAGCCGAGGGATTCCGCATCATCGAGGCTTGGCTCAGAAGGGAGGCTCACTGGCTCAGGGAGAAGGGAATCCTCCTCATAGGTTGAGGTCGTCCAGGGTCAAAACCCGGATTGCTTCCAGACGACTATCCTGGCGGGCCTGTCAGGCTTAACTAATTGAAGTAGAGCCATCAGGACTTCGTTTTGGGAGAAAACGATAGCCACCGAGTTGTTACAATAAACTGTTATCCGTTATCTCTTGTAGGGGGTTCTGAATCCTTCCTCAGCCAACTTCTGGTGGATGGCGTTCTTCAAGGCGCCTAGGCCTTCCCCCGTCTTGGCGCTGATCGGGAATACGAGGCACTCGGGCTCCGATGGGTGCCCGCTGGCGATCCGGTCCTTCAGCTCAGCCAGGAGGGGGGCCCATTCCTCGCCGAGTTTATCTATCTTGTTGGCTGCAACCAGGGGTGGTTCTCCGGTGCTCTCCTTCAGGTACTGGATCATCTCCAGGTCGAGAGGTATGAGCCCCTTCTTCTCCATCCTCCAAGCGACCTCCAGGAAGGTGGAGAGGTCCAGGACGTGGACGGCTAGGGCGATGTCACTCCCCTTGGACTCGATGAAGTCCGTGATCTCGTCCTTCACCCTGTCCACGAGGCTCTTGGACGCCCCCGTGATCCAGCCGTATCCGGGCATGTCTACGAGGGAGAGGCCTTGGCTCAGGGGGTAGACTGAGACCCGCCTGGTCGTGCCCGGGCGTTTGCCCGACCTGGTCTTCAGGCCCGTGATCTTCCGGATTATGCTGCTCTTCCCCGAATTGGGCCTGCCGGTGAAGACCAGGTAGCGTTCGCCCATCCCAGGTAACATTGGGATCTCCCCCCTTAGTATCCTTTCGAATGCAATCAGTGAGAAAAAGAATTGAGAGGCATCCTTTATCTTCCCAGCTTCTCAATTTACCATGTCTCGTTATCCGCCTGGAATGTTCTATGAGGAGGGAACTGGCATGCAGCGGGAGGCTTTGACCCTGGCCATTGAGGCCCTGAGCTGGATGGAGCTAAGACGGATAAACGGGAGGCTCGCCCTGAGGAGGACGGCCAGGCAGCTAGGCATCAGGAATGAATCGGCACTGCGGCATGCCTTCCGCCTCATCATGGAGACCACCCGGAGGCGCAACGCCGTAGACAACTTGACGGCCCAGGCCCTAGGGCAGGAAGAGTTCGAGGATCTAAGTCTGGGAGTCCGGAGCTTCCTCCGTATCTACGCCTATGAGGTGAAGTATGGGGAGAAGTCCTTGCAGGAGGTCCTGGATATCGCATCCCTCGCCCGGGAGATACTGGGACCCAGGGAGCTGGCCCCGGTTGAGGAAGCCCTGGACCTCATCCCCCACCTGGAGATCCGGTTGGAGGGTCTCCCCGATGATGAGGCAACGGCCCTCCGGACGTTCCACCCGGCGTGGTACGTCAGGTACTGCGCGGAGCTCCTCGGGAGGGGGGACGCCCTACGGCTCCTGCAGGCCCCGGATCCCCCCACCTACGTCAGGATAAACTCCTTGATGGGGGCCGAGGAGGAGATCCTGGAGAGCCTCAGGCGGGAGGGGGTGGAATTGGAGGAGGCAGGCCTGGAGCACGCCTTCCAGGTCGTTGATCGGAGCCGCCCGTTGAATCTCCTTGAGGCCTATCACGAAGGTCTCTTCACCGTCCAAGACAAAGCGAGCGTCCTCGCCGGGCTTGTGGCCGCCCCGGAACCGGGGATGACGGTGCTGGACGTCTGCGCCGCTCCCGGAGCCAAGACCGGGCATCTCGCTCAGCTTATGGGGAACCGGGGGCGGATCCTCTCGTTGGACTTTTCCAAGCGTCGTCTCGAGATCTGGAGAGGGGAGATGGCGAGGCTTGGGGTGGAGAACGCCGTACCGGTTCTGGGGGACGCCAGGAGGCCCGGGGCCTTTCCGGACGTGGAGGCGGATCTCGTCCTCTTGGATCCCCCTTGCACAGGTACGGGGACTTTCAACCGCATCCCCAGCGGGAAGTGGCGCCTCTCGAGGAGATCCATCGATAGGATGGCATCCATCCAGCGGAGGATCTTGGACAACTGCGCAGGGCACGTCAAAGAGGGCGGGAGCCTCGTATACTGCACCTGCAGCATAACCAAGGAGGAGAACGAGATGGTGATCCAAGGCTTCATACGGGCCAATCCTGTCTTCTACCTCGTGGAAGCCAGCCCTCGCCTCGGGCTCCCGGGCATGATGGGTCAAAGCGAAGCCCAGCGTCTGTACCCCCATCTCCATGGGTGTAACGGCTTCTACCTGGCCAGGTTGGAGAAGGCCTCGGATTAATTGGAGACATTTATACGCCCAGAAGTTTTCACGGTTTACGCATTCCTGGACCCGAGCCAATGCAAGGTGAAGACCGTGTGAGCGCGCGCCTGTGATACGTGTTCCTTTCGTCCGTTGGACCATTCCGTCTTATCGATGTATTCTTGCACTGCGTCCGTATCCCAGAGGTCTACCCTACTCTTGAGAGCCTTTATAGCCTTGACTCTATGCTTGATGGTAGATTCCGCTAGTAAGTAGCCTTTCTTAGTTACCTTTCTTCTCAAATGTTCTTCGAATTTAGAAAGAGAGTAGTTAGGTATAATTATGGTGCGGGGGGTTAGATGACATACTTGGTTTAAATTTCACATTTTTCGCCGCGCGTGCAGGTGGAACCGAAGTAGGCCTAAGCAGCAGCAATCGCGCACGCGGCGTCTTCGCGCGAGTGAACCTGAGGATAAAATTATGCTTCCAAACCCAAACGATCTCAGTTCCACGCGCGCGCGAATGGGTTCTACCGTCGACGACCCCGCGCGCGACCACGCTTGTGCACTTGTTTAATTCTATACCCGTTCTCACGCATCCACTTCAGATTCTCATCCGATCTCTCATCAAGTGTGCAGCCTAATAACTCAATAGACCTCTCAATAACGAGATCCGTTAAACTCTTCTTCCCTTTCTTTATACCCAGCCCATTCACGCGCACAATTATAAAAGCAAACGTCCTTAAAAACTCCCGCGCGCGCGAATGTTGGGAGAAACGCAGACCCCTGAGAAGATGGTGAAAGCTCAGCAACGAATGAAACTCTTAGAATACGTCGAATATCTGGGAATGTCAGTTGCGTGCGAGCCCGAGCACAAGCCAGGGATATTTAAGTGATCGTGTGTATATTCATGGTAGAAATAGACATAAGCCTGTTTGAGAGAGTGGCCCTTTCCTCATTGAAGGCCTCCTTAGCTTGAAGTTGCTTGTGTTTATCGTCGTGTTGAAGATGGAAGTTGAGTTTAAGTCGGACTGGTTGGTCATCCAGATTGAACTATTGAAAGCCATTCACGGATATGAGAAGAACAGAGTTAACGATGAGATTGGAAGCATAAACTACGTAGCAAGCGGCGATGGAGATGAGAAAAAGCTCCTGAGAGTGATAATAGACCGAAAAGACAACATATCAAAGGCGAATACTGATACAATAAGAACAACAATAGAGTTTCTGGAGAACGAAGACTATGATAAAGCGGTTATCCTGTCCGAGGAGTTTACCGAAGGCGCGAAGAGTCTGATCAGAAAAAAGAAAAACCTGAACTACATATTCCCCGAACTACATCCACATTCAATCCCCGATATTGTTTATGCTACCCAGATAAAGACAATGGAACTGTGCAAATTAAGATGTGGCAAAGTTCCGAAAACCGAAAGAGACTGCAAAGGATATCAAGACGGTGAATATACCTGCCCAGTGAGGCGCATCAGCGACGACGCGGACTTCCACGCAGAGAGGAAGTGGCTGCAACTGTTGATGAACGACTTCTCAAAACTCGTCACATTGTGGAGGGAATTGATCGAATAGGAGGTGATTGGATTTGCCGACTTATGGGTCGTTGACAAAGGCTGGAAAGGTCAGGGCTCAAACCCCTAAAATCGAGAGCACAAGTTCAAAGAGGAGCCGAATCCCGAGGATAAAGAACCGAAAAAAACTATCAGAGCCGGATCGTCCATGCGCCATCCGATCAATAGTCTAGGCGTAGACGCAGGCGCTGCTAGTGTTTCCACGGATTGTGCTTCAGATAGGCGCGCGCGACAAAGGGTTCGGAATGATCTCATGTGAGAGAAAAGCGTTGATGGGTGTGTCTTCGCGCGCGCGGAGGTACCTCGATAGCTTATTTCGCGTGCGCGATATAAACGGTTAAATGCTCTCACCGGCACCGCGCGCGCGTGAGGTGGATTGATTGAGATCCGAGTATGAAGGAGTTATTTTGAATTACAGGCTTGGGAGGAAGACTCAGCGCCCTAAGGAGTATCTGATAAAGGTCTCACGGGTGGAGGTCTCGGAGACCGGACAGATGATTGGCTGGAATGTTGCATGGCCCTCGAAGGATCCGAAGATTCGGAGCAGGATAGTAGGCCTCCACGGTAGAAAAGGGATGTTAAGAGCACGATTCAGTAAGGGTGTTCCAGGTCAAGCGCTTGGAAGTAGAGTCAAAATATATAAATTAGCCGCTGTTCTTGATGCGGGAGTTTAGGCACCAGAAACATTCGCGTGTGAGACTCAGACTCGCGCGCGCCACTCATCGTCGATTATATTCTCAGCGACACTCTTAAACATGGAAGACCGTTAACAGAGGAAACTTCGCCTACCGCCTGAAACTCAAGGCTTAATAGCACCCACCCTATTGGATACTTCGAGATGTCTGAAGAAAACATAGTCTACATAGGGAGGAAACCCGTCATGAACTACTGCCTAGC
>CAZRAV010000021.1:0-1209 GCA_964598175.1 uncultured Candidatus Bathyarchaeia archaeon
CGTGGTGGATGCTGAGGGGGAAATCCATGTCCCAGACGTTGAACCTGCTCGCCAGCACCTCCGATGTCGACCTCGTGTTGGTGAATATGAGGGTCGTCCTATGCCCCTCGATGAGGTCTCTCATCACCCTCAGCCTAGCCGCAACCTCGGGGCGGGTGAACACCTTGGAAGCCAGCTCGTAGTCGTCCGCCTCCGGCTCGGTGTAGATTATGTCGAAGCTCGTCTCTCTGGCGGCTGAGACCTGGACGATCTCTACCTGTCGCCCGTCTCCAACGAGGAACTGCCCCACCTTATCTGGGCTGCCTATGGTGGCGCTTAGGCCTATGAGCTGGAACTCATCTTCGGCGATCTCCCTCAGCCGCTCCAGGGCGAGGCTGAGCTGGCTCCCCCGCTTGTTGTCCGCCAGCTCGTGAATCTCATCGATGACGACCCACCTGACGGCTCGGAGGTACCGCTTCAGGATCCGCCCCAGAAGTACCGCCTGCAGGGTCTCGGGTGTTGTGATGAGCATATCCGGCGGGCTCCGTCGCTGGCTGTCCCGCTCCCGGGTTGAGGTGTCGCCGTGGCGGACTGCGAGCCTTATGTCGAGGCTGGTGCACCACCACGTGAGCCTGTCGAGGATGTCCCGGTTAAGAGCCCTCAGCGGAGTGACATAGATGATGCTGATGCCGGGACGATGTCCCCCGCCCATAAGGAAGCGGTGGAGCACAGGCAGCATCGCCGCCTCCGTCTTCCCCGTTGCCGTCGGAGAGATTAGGAGGACGTTCTTCCCAGCGAGGATGTGGGGGATTATACTCTGCTGGGGAGCCGTTGGTTTGGTGAACCCACGGTCCTCTACCAGCCTACGGACGGGACGGCAGAGCAGGGAGAAGACGTTCTCCTCGGTCAATTCAGCCCAGCTTGAGATAACTGCGGAGTCCACCCATAAAAACCATATCCAACACTGGCACAGATGATTGACATCGTCGACGAGCGAGTGTTTAATGCCAATGTCCTGATAGACCACCTCAATACATTGGTTCATCAGGAGGAAGAAATTAAATCGTTTCAAGACGACTTAAGGGAGGTGGAAACCATGTTCGAGATAGGAAAAGTTGAGGTCAATGGGAAGTCGTTCCTGGCCCTGAAGGCTGAGATGCCTGAGCTCCCGCCCCTCCTCCTCATGGTCGGTGGAAAGGGCTTCGTCATGTGCGGTTACCTGAACCTCGA
>CAZRAV010000021.1:1309-9882 GCA_964598175.1 uncultured Candidatus Bathyarchaeia archaeon
CCAGGCACGTGGATCACCTCGATGCCGCCGCAGACATCGAAGAAGTCGCCATGCCTAAGCCCCCGATCGATTCGGACACCCATAGCTGCCTCGATGTCCTGGACATCGCCCTCACCCGCCATCACCTCGGCGCCGGTCAGCTCCTTCACCCTAGCGAGGTTCTTGATATGGTCTCCATGTTTGTGCGTGATGAAGATGAGGCCGATATCTCCCCATGTCCTCCCCATCTTCTCAAGCTCCGCCCCGATCTTGTCCATATCGCGGGGGAGCATCCCCGTGTCCACAAGCACGACGCCGTCGTCACAGTCGAGGAGGTAGGCCTCCAAATCCAGCCTGTCCGTCTCGGAGAGGTTTACGGCCCTCACCCTGTCTAGAATCTCCACCAACCTGAACACCGCTATGAATACGGTCGCCTGTGACTTAAAACTCTCTTCTACTCCTCGATCTCTACGATCTTCCTCGTTGAGGTGAAGCCTCTGATGATGTGGACCCTCCTTCCAAAATGCCTCTGGAGGAGTCTGAGGACTGCGGCGTTCGCCCTCCCCTTCCTCCTCGGCGCCTTTACCCTCACTAGATACCAGGCCTCCCCCAGCTTCTCAACCTCCTCCTCACGGGCCTCAGCCTTGACATCGACTGTTATCCTCAGCGACGCCGCCCCCTCGTGAAACCTCACTCGCGTCAAGAGATTTAAGGTAAAAGGATGAAAGGATTACCATACAGGATCGAGAAAGATCTCCCCATGAAGTCTTTGAATCAGGATAAAATAGGCGGGATAGAATTTTCGACGCCCATGAGCGTCGTAAAAGACCTAAGTGGACAGACAGCTCTTGAGCTTGGCCACCAGAGCAGGATACTGGACCAAACTCTCGCATAGTGCGTCGATGGTACGGTCAGGGAAATCCTTCAGAAGACTCTCAAACACAGTCTTCGCGATATACTTCTTGAAGCCTTCTTCGTCTACTGCGGGGAAGTACTTCCGCCGCATGCCGCCCTTGCAGGTCTCCTCCTCGTAGTTGAGGACGCCGTCATCACACATGGCGTTCAGGAAGTTGATGATCGACGCCCTCGAGACAGTCTTGACGCCCTCAAGCGCCTTGTTGACATAGGCGTAGACCTCCCTGGACGTGACACCTTTATCTGGGTTCTCCCAGACCATCTTCAGGGCCTCTATCTGATAGTCCCTCAGGACCTTCTCAAAACGATCTTTGCTCGGGTTCAACACCATTGGCAATGGTATTCCACCTGAACTTCCATGAAGTATATAGAACATATATAAGTCTTAGTGTACGAAAATCCCTAATAATGAGGAGGAGACGACGCCCTCAACGCTCAAGGACGTGGTCATCTAGCGAGTAGCACGTCATCGTCCCGGTCAGCACCTTCTCCGTCCCCACGTGGACCTCGACCGCGACCTCCCTCCGCCTCCCCTCACGCTTGACGACTACCGCCCGGCACCTCATCAGGTCTCCAACCCTCACAGGCGCGAGGAAACGGACCTTGGACGCTGCGAGCACCACGTAAGGGTGGTTCACAGCCAACATCGCGGCGTAATCGGCGAGGCCGAAGGTGAAGCCGCCGTGGATCAGACCCTTCTCGTCCACCGCCATCTCCCCGTCGGCCTCCAGCTCCACCACGGCCTCGGCATCGTCCCTGACTGAGATCGGCCTCCCGAGGAGATTGGGGTTTGCACGCCTGTGCGTCTTGACCTCCATAGGCGCTCCCTCACGGTATGTAGAAAGCCGCTTAAATAGGCTCCTTGGCGGCCTGGAGGCTTCAGCTCATGTCAGCTCTGCTAGTCGGCTATCCACCCAGCTTTCTTATCGCTTCTCCCTTCATCTTCCAGATTGATCTCAGGATGGTTACGTCGTGACCCAGCTCTATCATGTGGCATCCCATGTCGACGTATTTCTTCGCATTCTCGACCCAGGGGAAGCCGACGCCCTTGCAGACGTATTTTCCGTGTCTCTCCGCCGACTTGATCGTCTTCTTGAGGGCTTCCATCACCTTCGGGTGGCCTGTTTCACCGGGCCGCCCGATGGAGACGGAGTAGTCGGTCGCTCCGAATAGGACATAGTCGAGCTCGCTGACGGACATGATCTTGTCGAGTTGGTCTACTGCTTGTTGATCCTCGATCATTATGCCTATGAGCTGCTCTTCGTTGCTCCACCTAATCCAGTCCGTGGTCTTCTCCGTTCCCCATCGCGCCGAGAAGCATAGGGAGCCGATGCCCCTGTCGCCCCTGGGTGGAAACTTCGCCGCCTTCACCACCTCCTCGACCTCCTCGGCGGCGTTTATGTGAGGCACCAGTATGCCCCCTGCACCGATCTCCAGCGCCTTCCTCATCACGTTCGGGTCGTCCCGGTCGACCCTTAGCAGCGTGACGATGCCAGAGACAGCCGCCGCCCTCACCATGTTCTCGGCGCTCTCGTCCCTCCTCCAAGAATGCTCGTTATCGATACGGCAGAAATCCAGGCCACAGAAGCCTGCGAGCTCGACCAAGGCTGGGCTACACGAGTAGACGCAGCTACCGACAGCCAATCTACCCTCCTCGAGAATCTCTTTTAGCCTGTTCTTACCCAACATCGCGATCCTCCTCACTTTATGTTAATCAGTAGTTATATGGTAATTGGGTAAAGGTTAAAATCATCTACCCTACAAGTTCAAAGGATCATGATGAAGCTGCTGACCTTCAGAACCCAGGAGGGCTGTGGCCTCGGCGTCCTCGTGGGTGAAGCGGTCCTCGACCTCAACGCCGCCTTCGAGAGACATCTGGGCGGGTCCTTCGATGACACCGAAGGACCGTTCCACCTCGACATGCTCTCCCTTCTGGAGCTGGGAGAAGACGGCCTATCTGAAGTCCGGAAGGCCAAGAAAGAGGCCGTAAGGCTGCTAGGAGAGGGGGAGGGCCTCTTTCAAGAGGATGTCCTGCTCAGGCTGAGCGAGGTGGAGCTGGACGCGCCCATCCCATGTCCGAGGAAGAACATCGTCTGCCTAGGTCTGAACTATGCCGACCACGTCACAGAGGGTAGCAGGGCTCGAGGCGAACCTCCAAGGCCTCTACCCGAGCACCCCGTCTTCTTCACGAAGCCGCCCACAGCCGTCGCCGGCCCCTACGATGACATCGTCTATCCTAGGGCGACGGAGAGGCTCGACTACGAGGTAGAGCTGGCTTTCGTCGTAGGAAAAGGGGGGAAATACATCTCTGAAAGGGAAGTCTACGACCACATCGCTGGCTACACCGTCTTCAACGACGTCTCCGCCAGAGACCTGCAGCGGCGCCACCGCCAGTGGTACAAGGGGAAGAGCTGCGACACATTTGCGCCGATGGGCCCCTACTTGGTGACGGCGGACGAGATAGGCGACCCCATGGATCTTGATGTGTGGCTCAAGGTGAACGGCGAGACCCGCCAGAACTCGAACACCGGCAACATGATCTTCAGCATCAGGAAGATACTGAGCGTGTTCTCAGAGGGGATCACCATGGAGGTCGGTGACATCGTCGCGACGGGCACCCCCTCAGGCGTCGGCCACTCCCACCCGTCGGGGCTGCTGAAGGTCGGAGATTTCGTCGAGGCTTGGATAGAGGGGATCGGGTCCATCAGGAACAAGGTCGTCGCTGAGGCCTGAACCTGGCATGGAAGACAATCAAGGTGGTTGAGAATAGTCTTGCCCCTTCAGAGTCAATCGATAGATACCTGCTGATTCAGGCACCTTTTCTTCCGACACAGAGTATTGCTCCAACGTACTGCTTGGTCTTCTTATTCTTCATGAGGGCATCCTTCGCTTTGCCGACCTGTATATAAGTCTTCCTCATCCTCTTGTTGAATAGCATGTAATAGATTATCTTCATGAACAGCTTCAACAGCTTGGCCTTGCCTCCCACAGCTTCTACGTACTCCCTCCATGCATATGTAGAGTCAAATTCTTTTAGTTGGATGTCCTCCAGATTGGACTCCCTAAACCACTCCTCCCGATCAGGGGGCGTTGGCAGGACAAATGGAAGTCTTATGGCCTCCTCAAATCTGCCTTCAGCCTCTGAGATGAGTTCCCTCGCCTCCTGAGGAATCTCCTCGGACTTGTAGAGCTCGTTGACGCCTACGAAACCGCCAGATCTAAGGACACGAACGTATTCCCTGCGCGCGCGTCATAGAAGCCACCAAGATCACCCGATATCCACACCTCGAAGAGTAATGAGAGATATTATCCGGGACGTGAGGTCCTTACAGCGCGTCCCCGTTTCATTTGTTTATATATTTCAGCTCACGAGTAGGTGAAACATTTATATTAGAATTCTCTGCTTTGGTCTATAGTTTCGAGGTGAAAACGGAATATGAGTGCATCAGGTTTTTCAGGTCAGCCCATCATTCTTCTGAGGGAAGGAACGGAGCGAACCCGAGGGAGCGAGGCCATGAACTCCAACATCATGGCCGCCCGCATCGTCGCTGATACGATCAAGACCTCGCTCGGGCCGAAGGGGATGGACAAGATGCTCGTCGACAGCTTCGGCGACGTTACCATCACCAACGACGGGGCGACGATGCTGAAGGAGATGGATGTTCAGCATCCGGCTGCGAAGATGATGGTCGAGGTGGCTAAGACCCAGGACGACGAGGTAGGCGACGGCACGACGAGCGTCGTGGTCCTCGCCGGCGAGCTCCTCGGCAAGGCCGTCGACCTAATAGACAAGAAAATCCATGCGACGGTGATCATAGATGGATACAGGGACGCCCAGGAGCAAGCGCTGAAGTTCCTCGAGGAGATCGCCATCAAGGTCAAGCCCAGGGACAAGAAGATGTTGAAGAAGGTGGCGATGACCTCGATAGCGAGCAAACTCGTCGCCGGCTACGGGGACCACCTCTCCAAACTCGCCGTCGACGCCATCCTCCAGATAGCCGAGAAGACCGCAGAAGGATACGAAGCCGACCTCGACATGATAAAGCTGGAGAAGAAGCCGGGCGGCTCCCTCACCGACACCACCCTCATCCGGGGGCTGATCATCGACAAGGAGGTCGTCCACGCCGATATGCCGAAGCTTGTCAGGGATGCGAAGATCGGGCTGCTCAACTCCGCGATGGAGGTGGAGAAGACAGAGTTCGACGCCAAGATCCACATCGAGAGGCCGGAGGAGATGCAGGCCTACCTCGACCAGGAGGAGCAGATGCTCAGAGAGATGGTCGAGAAGGTGAAGAAGGGCGGCATCAACGTCCTCTTCTGCCAGAAGGGCATAGACGACATGGTCCAGCACTTCATGAGCCGGGAGGGGATATTCGCGGCGCGCAGGCTCAAGAAGAGCGACATGGAGGCCATGGCAAAGGCCACAGGCGCCAAGGTGGTGACCAGCGTCGACGACCTCACGGAGACAGACGCCGGCCACGCCGGCGTCGTCGAGGAGAGGAAGATCGGCGACGAGAAGATGATCTTCGTCGAGGGCTGTAGGAACCCGAAGGCTGTCTCCATCCTCATCAGGGGCGGCTCCGAGCGCATCGTAGACGAGGCCGAGAGATCCATCCACGACGCCCTCTGCGTCGTAAGGGATGTGGTCGAGGAGCCGAAAATCGTCGCGGGCGGAGGCGCACCAGAGATCGAGATCGCCCGAAAGCTCCGGCGGTACGCCGAGGGGCTGAGCGGCCGGGAGAGGCTGGCAGTCGGAGCCTTCGCCGAGGCGCTGGAGGTCATCCCGACCACCCTGGCCGAGAACACGGGCATGGACCCCATCGACGCCATCTCCGAGATGCAGTCACGGCATGAGAAAGGGGAACTCTGGGCTGGACTCGACTCCCTTAAAAGCGAGATCGCAGACATGGCCGAGCAAGACGTCTATGAGCCCATGCAGGTCAAGGCCCAGGCCATCAAGTCCGCAACCGAGGCCGCCGCCATGCTGCTGAAGATCGACGATGTCATCGCCGCCTCGAAGATGAGGCCGCCGGCGGCTCCTCCAGGTGGATATGGAGGCATGCCCGGTGGAATGCCGGGCGGCATGCCCCCCATGTAACCCTGTCTGATCCCAGTTTTGAAGAGAGGCGAGTTGACCGAGGAAATCCGTATCGGCCCTCCGAAGCCCACGAGGTTCGAGAGGGCGAGGATCGTCGGTGCCAGGGCACTCCAGATATCCATGGGCGCGCCTGTACTTACGGAGCTGCCCGAGGATGTATCCGACCCCATCGATATCGCCCTCAGGGAACTCGAGGAAGGCGTCCTCCCCATGACCATCCGTAGGACCCTACCCGACGGGGCATATCAGGACATCGCCCTCAGTCACCTCCTCAAGTCCAAGCACGCCTGAACCACTTTTATTGAGGGTCCTCCATCTATCTCCTGAGAAACCTTGTCAAGAGGAGCCCCCCAAGAGGAGGCATCATGGCAGACGACCGCGACGGTCATGCTGGCCGTGTCGGCAGCCGTCTTCCTCATACAGCGGTTCGTCTTTATGTTCCTCGACCCCATCTTCGAGTTCTGCATCTTCCACCTGTCAGCCCTTGTCGCGGTCGCCATCTACTTGAGAACGCAGAAGGGGTCTAACCAATCAGGCCTGACCCATAAAGGGTAAATAGTGAGGCTCCTCGATATCTCTACGGTGTCGGGAGTTTGAAGTTCTCAAGGATAGTCTCATGCATCGATACGCACTCGTCTGGGGAGGCGACCCGGGTCGTTGTCGGGGGCATCCCCAGGCTCAAGGGCGCCACGATGATGGAGAAGCAGGCCTACTTCAAGAAGCACTATGACCGCTTACGGCCGACGATGCTCAAGGAGCCCAGGGGCTTCGCGGGTCTCCTCGGGGCGGTGCTGACGGAGCCCACTGTGCCCGAGGCCGACGTTGGCGTCATCTACCTGTGGACTGACGGCTACTTCAGCGCCTGTGGCGACAGCACCTACAGCGTCTCCGCCGTTTTAGTCAACACGGGCATGGTCGAGGTCAGGGAGCCCATAACCGAGATCACCCTAGACACGGTCGCCGGGCTGGTGAAGACGAGGGTGACGGTTGAGGACGGGGAGGCCAAGGCCATCGCCATGCAGGGAGTCCCATCCTTCTACACGGAGACGGTGAAGGTGGACGTCCCCGACCTTGGCGAGGTCGAGGCGGACATCGCATACGGTGGGCTCTGGTACGCCTTCATCGACGCCGGGAGCATCGGCCTCAAGCCGAGCTTGGAGAACAAGGAGCACTGGATCTCTCTCGGATGGAAGATCAGGAACTTCCTCGCCGACAAGGTGAAAGTCGAGCACCCGAAGCATCCCGAGCTCAACATCCTCGACCTAGTCACCTTCTACACCAAACCGTCCAAGGAGGAGGCTCACACCCGCCACTGGAACGTCTTCGGACCCAAGCAGTCATGCAGGTCGCCAGCGGGGACATGCACCAACGCGAGGATGGCAGCCCTTTACGGGAAGGGCGAGCTCAAGCCGGGCGAGGAGTTCGTCGCCGAGAGCACCATCGGTACGTTGCACTACGGCCGCATCCTGGAGGAGGTCGAGATCGGCAGGTACAGGGGCATCCTCCCCGAGGTCTCCGCGACCGCCTACATCACCGCTTTCAACCAGATCGTCATCGACCCGAAAGACCCGCTGAAGGACGGCTTCCTATTCTAATTCCACAAAACGCGCGCTTAGCTGGTAAGGACGTTTATCACATTTTCCTAATGAATCTCGTTTTCTCTCAATTCTTATATTTTCTTGCCACGCATAAAATTTCGTAAGGTGTGGTTTCAATTTGTACAACTTCACCGAACGTAACTTCTAGAAGATTTTGGAGCTCTTCTATCGTATAATAGTATTTATAGACTTCAAATGTGCCTTTATTTGTTTTTCTAAGCTGTTTTTGTTCCTTCCCTCCTTTTTGCCCTCGCCAATAACTATCTGAGATCATTAGCGATGCATTTCTTTTCATAATCCTTTTAACCTCTTTCATGAATTTTCGACTTTTCTTTATCGGTATGTGAGCAAGAACCCAGTTTAGAGTAGCTCCATCGAAAATGCCGTTTCTAAAGGGAGTATAGAACCCGTCACCTAAGATTCTCGAAATCTTGGATTCTACATTTGCGTCCTTACTTCTTTTTTTGTGTTTTAAAAGAGCTTCGAGAGCGTGATCCAAACCTATGACATGTGAACCGCTTTTTGCCATAAGGATTGACCAAATTCCAACTCCACATCCAATATCGATAATTAATTGTTCATCAGAAACTAGTCCTGTTAAGATTTTTGCAACTTGGTCATAACCCATTTTATATTCGGAGTCGGAAAAGGATCCTTCTTTTCTCAACCAGTTATCGTAAAATTTCACGTACTCATCTGAATAAGCTCTGTAATATTCCCTTGTAGAGTTCAGAATTTTATCTAAATCATTTTCTTTCTTTAAACTTTTTCTTTCCATCATCTCTACCATAATTTTATTATAAAAATATTCTTAAAATTATCGATTTGAGAAACCTGCGCATATATGCGTTTCGCGAAACTCGCGCGAAATCTTATACTCACTTCGTAATAGTTCTCCACATGTTTATGGGATTGGTAGCTATGCAAAACATATCAGTCTTGAGGTGCGATTCCCCATCTAACAACCTTTGGATAATGTCGGA
>CAZRAV010000022.1:0-9845 GCA_964598175.1 uncultured Candidatus Bathyarchaeia archaeon
TGCCGGGGGTGATGGTGAGCTCTTCTATCGGTATCTGAGCCCGGGTTATTCTCTGACTCATCGCTTATTCACCTCATCCATTCCTCCTAAATCCACTCCACGAGGGATGACACCTTCTCGCCCCTCGCGGCCTTGAGTGTCTTCTCTCCAACCCTCACAACGTCGCTGACCCTGACCTCTTTTCCCCCGAGGCCCGCGTGGAACTGGAGCACACTTGGGCGGTCCTCGAGGTCGTAAAGCGAGTCCCTGATCAGCCTGAAACCTGCTCCGCCGTGGCCCAGGCAGACATTTCTGTCGATCATGCCCAAGGCGTTTACGCTCGCCCCGATCTTCTGGAAGTCCTCGATGGGGAACGGCAGGAAGCACTTGAGCTTGACGAGGCCCACCTTCTTGCCATCGTCCCAGAGCCTGTCCACCGCGGTCCTCGCTGTGCCGGTCATGGAGCCCATGGCGACGACCACCGCTTCAGCGTCCTCGCACCTGTACTCATCGACGAGGCCGTTGCCGTACTTGCGGCCAAAGGTCTTCCCGTAATCCTCGTTGACCTCCTTGATTACCTCCCTCGAGCCCACTACGGCATCGTGATGCATCTTCCACCGCATCTGGGGGTCCCCTCGACCCCAGCCCCGGCCGTAAGTCGAGGGGTCGACCTCATCCGGGAGTATGCTTGGCATGGGCTTGTTGGGCGGAAGCCAAGCATCCACCGCCTCCTGAGCCGGTATCTCGACGGGCTCGGCCGTGTAGCTGAGGACGTAGCCGTCGTAGCCGAAAGCAAGAGGTAGCCTCACCCTTTTGTCCTCCGCGATCTTGAAGGCCATTAGGCAGGTATCCAGGAGCTCCTGGTTGTGCTCACAGTAAAGCTGCAGCCAACCCGTCCACATCTGGGACATAAGGTCCGTGTGATCCGGCTGCATCCCCTTGTTCCCCCTGTGGACGACCGCCATGACGACCGGAAGCCTATTGTCGGAGGTCTGGTGCATCGGGTGGTGCATGTAGAGCTGGCCAGGACCAGAGGTGCATACGAAGGTGCGGGCGCCAACCCTTGAAGCGGCCTGGACGACCACCTGGGCGGAGAGCTCGCCCTCCACGTTCACGAACTCTGCATCAAGCTCGCCGTTCGCAACCATCTCCGACAGGTACTCGGTGATGGTGGTCTGGGGAGTCACCGGGAACGCGGAGGCAACCTTGACCCGCGCAAGCTTCACCCCGGTCGCGGTTGCTTTGTTTCCAACCATTACTTCATATGACACGTTCTCTTCCTCCTACACGGTCACCCTCACGAAGTCTATCGCCTTGACCGGGCACTCGTTGATGCAGATGCCGCAGCCCTTGCACTTGTGGTACTCGATCTCCGGCTTGTCATCCACCCACTTGATGGCGGTCTCGGGGCAGAACAGCCAGCACGACTTGCAGGCGGTACACTTGTCGAGGTCTATCTTGGGCGTGAAGACCCTCCACGAGGAGACATCCCTTAGGACGCCGTAGCCGCCGACGTGGATGTCGTGCTTCACGGGCTCCACCTCCAGCTTCTTCGCCGGTTTTACCTCGCTCACCTCCTTGTAGGACATCCGGATGGCGTCGATGTTCATCTCGCCGATCCTGCCCGGGAACCTCTTGAGAATCGCCTTCTCGATGGACTCCAGCTTCGGCATTCCAGCCACCTTGCTGAAAGCACCGAGGATCGCGGTGTTTGTGATGGGCCTCTTCAGGGTCGCGAGGGCGATCTTCGTCGCATCGACGGTCGCTATCCTGAAGTCGCCGGCGATATCGACCTCCTCAGGGGGGTGGGGGGAGTTGAGGATCAAGAGGCCGTCCTTCTTCAATCCATCCGCCACTGCCTGCTGAGTGCTTAGCAGGGGATCCAGGACGATGACCATGTCGGGGTTGTGGACCAGCTCCCTCTCCCTGACACGGGTTTTGTCCATGCGAACATAGGCCGTTAATGGCGCTCCACGCCTCTCCGTCCCGTACATTGGTATGGCCTGGGAGAACATGCCATCAATGTACGCCGCCTCGGCCAACAGCCGGGAAGCAGTGACTCCTCCCTGACCACCTCTGCCGTGAATCCTTATTCCAATCATCGTTCAGCCTCTCGCAAATCCTTATAGCGTCTGAACTTTCGTATAAAAGGGTATAGTTTATACGCAGGAACTTCATCAACTAAGCCTGTCTATAAGAAGATTCTATCGTTAAATGCCCGACGTTTTGTTAGTCTATCCCTGCCTACTTAATGACCCGGTATGATCGCCTCTAAGCTCAAGATTTGATACCCGTCTTTCCGCCTTCGTTGAGCGTTGTGTCGCAATTGTATCTCAGGTGCATTTCCTCAGAATACAGATCCTATTCGCATTTTCCATAGAACCCACACTTTCTAGGTAAAAGTGGGGCGAACCTTGAGAGAAACCGATCTTTGGCCTCAGAGTAACTCTGATCGCTCATCGATTCGCCCTAATGCCTTCACATCATTGGCCATGTTTTCCTCGTCGGCAGGGGTTAAATAAGTTCCGATTGGGGTGGGATCCGCCACCGGGAATCAGGTTTTTCACGATTTTCGAATTGGTGACGCTGATTTCAGGTCGTTCCTGAAGTAGGCGGTCGTAAGTATTATTTACCTTTCATGGCTATTCTCCTTTGACCTTTATGTGGCGGCTCAGTGTTCGGCTCATCATGGCCATGTTCGTCGAGTTCGTTCTCGATCTGATCTTCTTTACCTTCGTCTTTTGGGTATTCGGAGGGTTTTTCGGATTAGAACCCCTGTGGATGCTCGCCTACGGAGTCTTCTTCACCGTCATCCTCATCTTCGTCGAGTGGCTCCTTGGTCCATCCTTGGTCTCATCCCTCTTCCAAGCCACATGGATAGAGCGGAGCGACGACCCAGTGCTGTGGTCGATGGTACAAGAGGAGGCCAAGAGGGCCAGGGTCAAGGTGAGGAAGATCGGCATCGTCGACAACGAGGCGCCCAACGCCCTGGCATATGCGTTCCTCACGGGTCGGCCTCACCTGATATTCACGAGGGGGCTGCTGATCAACATGACCTACCCGGAGGTGAGGACCGTCGCCTGCTACCTGATAGGGAGCGCAAAGTCGGGGGGCTTGACCGTGATGACGACGCTATCGGGGCTGCTAACCGTCCCTTATCAAATGGTGGGTGGTTTCGTCAAGGCTCGTCTGGAGGGTAGGCGCCCCGGATACGGCAACTATGTTGTGGCGGGGTTAGGCTACTTCCTATTCGCCCTCATCTATCCGCAGAGCGTCATGGTCAGCAGGATCATGTCCATCTTCGGCGACGAGTTCAGCATCGAACAGACTGAGGACCCGTCCAGGTTCATGAGCGCCCTGATGAAGGCTTCGGCGGGCTGCGCCTCGAGGCCTATGAACACGTTCCGGACCAATGGCACCCCCCTCAAGTGCCTTATGTTCCAAGACCCTACGCTAGCCCTCCGCGACGCAGCGGCGATGAGAGAGGCCACCGTGAAATGGGGCATCGATCTAGACAGGCTGGTTAATCTGAAAGGCCTTAGCCTTCCTGACGAGGACGAGTTGTCGCTCCATGCCTTCGAGAAGTTCTGGCCCCACCCAGGCATCGTCGACAGGCTGGAGCATGCAGTCGAATTTGGAAAAAAAGTTCAGACGCCCATAAAGATCGGCCTGAACTGGATAGAGTAGAGGGCTACTCGATCTTAACGGGGGTGCCCTCTCCCTCCCCCTTCTTCTTCGTCATAACCGTCTCCAACACGCCATTCTTGTACGTCGACCTCGCCGAGGTTTCGTCAACTTCTACGGGAAGATCCAGCTTCTTGTAGTACCTCCTCTGGGGCGTGTCGACGCTGATGGCCAGCGTCCTGTCTGTGGCGTAGAGCTTTATCTCCTCTTTATCGACTCCGGGCAGCTCTGCGACCACCTTCACCGTCTTCTCGTCCTCTATGATGTCGACGAGAGGCTCCCTCTGGTCCTGGAGGTTGAGAGGCGGCCGCCCAGTCCCTGGAAAGCCTGGCTTGAGGTTGCCGAACTCCCTGATGATGGGCTTCCCATCTGGACCGATCTTGACGGAGTAGCCATATACAAAGGGACCGTACTCCCGTCTGACGGTTCCGTTGGGAAGACGCCGCTCCCGGACCATATCCCTGGGTATATTGGTCTCCATATCCTTGAAGGCCTCTGCCATCTCCCGCTCCATCTCCTCAATCATCCGCTCTATGTCTGGGAAGAAGAATGAGCCGCGTCGACCCCGGAACTTCTTGAACCAGTCGTCCCAGAACGATGACATCTTTTTATCATCTCAAACACCGGAAGCAGGGCTAATAAAGATTCTCCAATCACATCAAACACTTTAAGAGCCCCACACAAGGAGGTAGTGAAGAGATCGATGGGCGCGGAGACCATCCTAGTCGCCTACGGCGAGATAGCCTTGAAGAGCAGATACGTGAGGAGACGCCTCGAGGACCTGCTAGCGAGACAAGTGGGGTTCGCCCTCAATCGCATGGGGTTTCAGGGGCACCATGTGCTCCGGAGATTCGGGAGGCTCTATGTAGAGGATGTCGCTGCCCAGGCCGCTGAGGTCGTCGCCAATGTTTTCGGCGTCGTCTCCGCCATGCCATCGCTGAGGACCACATCTGATTTCGACTCCGTGGTCGATCTCGCTGTCAAAGTCGCCTCAGATAGGCTTGGCGATGGACAATCCTTCGCAGTCAGGCCCAAAACAGTCGGAGACCACCCCTACTCGAGCAAGGACCTTGCGATTCATGTTGGCTCGGCGGTCCTCAAGGCTCTGGCAGAAAGGAAAGTCTACGTGGATCTCGACGACCCGGATGTTACATTGTACATGGAAATCAGGGACAAGGACGCGTTCGTATACACCCAAATCATCGATGGTGTCGGTGGCCTGCCTTACGGGTCGCAGGGACGCCTCGTCTCCTTGTTCAGCGGGGGCATAGACAGCCCAGTCGCTGCGTGGTTGATGATGAAGCGGGGCGCCGAAGTGCTCCCCCTGTTCATGGACCAAAGGCCCCACGTGGGAGAGAGCTACGTAGACCGCGTCGAGAAGGCCTTCCAGATGGTTAACAGATATGTGCCGTCTAAGGGATTCGGCCTCCATATCGCTCCTTTCGGCGAGGTCATGAGCAGAATCATGGAGTCGCCAGTACCTAGACTCCGATGTGTCCTCTGCAAGCGCTCCATGTACCGGGTCGCTTCGGCTTTTGCGACCAAGATGCACGCCCGGGGCATTGTCACCGGTGAGAGCCTCGGCCAAGTCGCGTCGCAGACCCTCGACAACCTGTACGTGATCGACGGGGTTTCAGATCTACCCGTGCTTAGACCCCTCATCGGCCTTGACAAGGTGGAGATCGAGGAGATGGGTCGGAGGATCGGCACCTACGACATAACGGCTCGAAGCGTCGAAGGATGCACAGTCGTGCCCGACAAGCCCACCACAAGAGCAAGACTAGAACAGATTGCAGAACTAGAGGATGAGCTGGACCTTGAAGAACTCTGCTCAGATGCCTCGGAAAAGATAGTGAATAAAAGCCTCGACTGAAAGTGCACGCGCCCTGAGGTTTGGTAGTTGCGAACAGGCACACAGTTGGAGAAAGGTGAAATAGCGGTGGCTCACTATCTATGCTGGAGGTTAACGTTTGTCTAAGCTGCCATTGGAAGCTTTCGCCGGTAGTGTCGACCTCGACTTCACGGAGGTTGAGGAGCACTGGAACAGCTACAGTCTTAGCGATGGGACGACGCTGAAGGTGAAGCTGGTCCTTCGCGGCGTCAAACGCCTGAAAAGATACGAGCCCGACGGTTCACCCATCTATGTAATCAACTCCATCAACGTAGTCCGAGCCCTAAACGTCCCTGACGAACTCAAGGCGAAGCAGAAGAAGTCGGAGCTCCCGCCGGTTTAGTCAGATTCGATTGGAGCCGGAGGGGTTGAAGCCCCAGCTCATCGCCTACGCCCATGAAGTTGAGGTGCTCACAACTGCGGTGATTCTTATTATATCAAGTAGCTTGATATCCTCCACCATATTCCACAGCCTATAGAAGGAGACCCAGAGCGGGTGGAAAGGCTTGGGGGTAGAATCGAAACCCAGAGTGGCATACTCAGGGGGCATATCTCCACGGAATCCTTGTAAAGAGTAAGAAGATTTCCATTAAACCTTTCGATGCTTGTATTTAGAAGAGGGATATTTAGGTCCTGACCCCAATCGCAAAGGAGCATAGCTCCAGGCTTGAACGACAGCTCACCACATTGGGTTGCTCCACCAACCACAGAGAGTCTCTCTACGAATTCTTGTAAAAGCTAACCCACACGAGTCGGGTAATTTCGCTATGTACCTCAACCGACGAGTTATCCCATCTTCATGGGATATTCTTAACATCCGCGTAGCAAAACACTCATAAATAAGAAAAATTTTGGAATCGCATTATGTGGTTTTCCTGCAACAGAACAATAAAATTCTTTCGCGCGCGAAATCCAAGAAGTCGGAGTTCCTAGCAATATAGCTTAGAAGAGGCATAGAGGTCTAGTGGTTTGAAACTCGAACTCATAGCTAACACACCTGACATCGAGACACTCATAGCCACTGCTATGCTGACAACAACCAGCCGATTAAAACCCTCAGATATATTCTACAGACTCGCAAAGGACTCAGAGCGAGTGGTAAGGCTTGTAAGTAGGGTTGAGGTTCATCACGGGAGTATTCTTGATCATAATAGGTTATGCTGGATAATGGAAGGAACCGAGAGCGATGTCCTTGATGTAATCCTGAGACACCGCTTTTTCTCTTTCACTCGTATCAGCGACTCGAAATGGCTGTTAAGTACTAACCTCAGAAATGCATTCAGTTACGCTAATGATAACCGGGATTCCTTTGGAAAGGCTCTCATTGACTCTCTCAAAGATGTTGCCCCAACAATTCATCTTAAAATAGGTAAAGAATTGAGATGAAAGTTGAGTTACTTAGTTATACGCCCATTGAGCAGATACGTGAGGCGTTGAGCGGGTCTAACCTATCGGACAAGGAGTTACTCCCCCATCTATCCTTCACCTTTGCCCTCGAGGGGATCAGCAGGGCGTGCAGCCACCAACTCGTGCGCCACCGACTCGCCTCCTACTCTCAGCAGAGCCAGAGATACATCGAGGTGAGACGACTGAAAGAGCAAGTAGTAACACCCCGAACCGTCTCAGAGAATGCCCCAGAGCTCTTCGGCTACTTCATCGAGGCCGCCACTAAGACCTACCAAGGACTATTAGAGCAAGGTGTGCCGAGGGAGGATGCGCGTTTCGTGCTACCAAGTGCCACGCAGACGAACCTGCTGATGACGATAGATGGGCGAGCTCTCCTCCACTTCTTTGGCCTGAGGTGCTGCAATCGAGCCCAGTGGGAGATCAGGACTCTAGCGGACTCCATGCTCATGCAGGTCAGGAGTGTCGAGCCAGAGCTCTTCAAGACGGCCGGACCATACTGCTACCAGCTCGGTTACTGCCCGGAGGGGCGATTCTCCTGCGGAAAAATGGAGGAGGTCAAGGAGCGTTACGAAAGCCTAGGATGCTGAATGGATCATAGCGTCCATTTCAAATGTTTTATAGAAGTTTCGATCACGATCCCCATCGTGGTAGCCGTATGTCCGAGCGTTGGCGGTTCCTTGATCTGAAGGTGGCTGACGCTTACACGAACATGGCGGTCGACGAAGCCCTCGCCTACTCCCGGAGTGAGGGGAGGACGCCGAACACTCTGCGGTTCTACATGTGGAAGCCGTCGGCTGTCACCCTAGGCTACTTCCAGAGCGTCGAGGACGAGGTTAACCTCGAGGCGTGCAGACGTTACGGCATCGACATCAACAGGCGGATAAGCGGCGGCGGGGCAGTACTCAACAGCAGCGACGGAGAGATAACCTACAGCATCGTAACCGCCGAGGACGACCCCCACATCTCCGAAGACGTAACAGAGTCGTACAGGTTCCTGTGCCACGGCATCGTCGAGGGACTATCCCTCCTCGGCATCGAGGCGGAGTTCAAGCCAATCAACGACGTCATCGTCCGGGGCAGGAAGATCTCTGGGAACGCCCAGATCAGGAGGTATGGCACAGTCCTCCACCACGGCACAATCCTCGTGGACTTCGACGCCAGGCAGATGTTCAGCGTCCTCAAGATATCGGAGGAGAAACTGAGTGACAAGATGATCAAGCAGGCCGAGGAGAGGGTCACCACCATCCGCCGAGAGCTCGGCAGGGAAGTCTCCTTCGAGGAGGTTAGACAGGCCCTCTACAAGGGATTCAACAGGGCTCTGGGCGTCGAACTGATCCAAGGCGAGCTCTCCGAATACGAGGAGAAGCTGGTCAGGAAGTTCAGGGAGAAGTACGCCTCCCCCGAGTGGATCTACAGGAGGTAGAAGTCTTGGGGCGATCTGATTACAAGGTGCCTGGTGGCAAGCTCCTCAGGGCGAAGGCTGAAGCTAAAGCAGGGAATATCACCTTCATCCAAGTAACAGGCGACTTCTTCATGACGCCAGAGACTGACCTAGAGGAGCTTGAGGAGCTGCTGCTCGGAGCTCCAACGGATCCGGAGGCGGTGCAGGAAGCCGTCTGCTCCTTCTTCAGGGAGCGCGAAACCATAATAACCGGCGCCTCCCCGGAGGACTTCTCCCGAGTTATCATCTCCGCCCTAGAGGGGTGAGCCTGTCCTTGGGGATGGAGGGGGCGTATCTCCGTAGCCTTTGAAGCGCGCGGAGCCTCTCCTCTCTCCTAACGGTGGAAGCAGAGATGCTCGTTCTAAGGATGTCGACGGCTTCGTCCATGGCTCGCCTGTCGACTGGGAAGGGGACGCCGTCCTTCCCTCCGAAGGCGAAGCTGAAGCGGACGGGGTCTCGCCAGCTCGGCCTCTCGCCGTAGATGAGCTCCCCTACGAGGGCGAGGCCTCTGACTGTGGAGGGGCCAAAGCCGCGCAGAGAGATGAGCTCCTCGTAGCTGCAGGGCTGGAACTCGTAAGCCGCCCTGAGCGCCTTCCAGTTTATGGTGGCTGGCATCACTAGAAGCCTCTGAGACGGGTTCTCGCCCATCCAACTTTGAAGCGTGCTCTGGTATGCCGGCTTCGGCCTTGCTAGGAGGCGCTGTAGGCGGCGGGGATTCTCCTTCGCGAGGTCGAGGCAGGTCCTCCGGTTCTCCTCGCTGTCTGGGGAGGTCATGTCGAGGACGGCGGGGAGGCGACTTTCGCAGAGGATGGCGTTCTGCGGCTCCTCTATGAGGCTCGGGTGCTCGGGGGGCCAGTGGTAGCGGCGGGCGTTCCTCCTTTCCTCGTTGATCCCCTGCTGGATGACGATCCAGTCGCCCCGCTCTTCGAAGATGAAGGTGTGGTGGTAGAGGTTGTAGCCGTCCTGCACAAGGCTGTTGTCGACCTTCGCCGCCATCCTGCTCGCGTACTTCAGCTCCTCGATCCGCCTGCTGCCAAGTCCGAAGCCTGCGCCCTGTTTCTCGATCTCCTCGGGCGTTCGTTTAGACGCCTTCCCTTTACCGCCAGTCACGGTTACTCCAAGCTCGTTGGGGTCGATGGCCTCCTTCAGTGCGCCACAGGTGACGGTCGTCGTACCGCTAGAGTGCCAGTCGTAGCCGAGGACGCAGCTCAGCGACTGGAAGAACCATGGGTCTGAGAGGCGGTCGAGGAGACCGTGGACACCGTACTCGTGGATGATGATCTTGACTATGCACTTGGCTAGATTTACCATCCTGTTGAACAACCACTTCGGCGCCCTGCCGTAGTGAAGTGGGAGCACCGCGGCCTCCCGGACCCTCACATCTTTTCCCTTAAGCCCTGCTAGTGACCAAGCGGATAAAAACTGTTCCGACCTTTTTGGAGG